>JAQGMD010000300.1 GCA_028292565.1 Burkholderia sp.
CTCACGGTCCATCAGGTAATCGTTGGTCTTGTTCTGGACCGGGATGTAAGTTCCCGGGATGGTCTTCACATGGATACCCTGCCCGTCCCGCATCGCATCGACTTCCTTGTCCGACAGGTCACGCGTCGGGTGGTAATCATAGCTCCATGACCAGCAGTTCTCGTCATCGATCGGAATCCAGAAATGGCCGTGGATCGGGTGGTCGCCGCGCGGCGGAATCGCGGTGAAACATGGCATGACCCATTGCGTGATGCGCCAGTAGTAGTTGCCGTTTTCAGCATTGCGACGGGCGCCGATGAACAGGCCGCCGGCAGACTCCACCACTTCGAACTTCACCTTGAAGTCCTGCAGGTTGTACTGATTTCCCTTCGCACCCTTGAACAGCGGGTCGCGCTCCAATGCACCGCTATGCAGGAAGGAAACGTGGCTGGAATCGATGCCGCCTTCCATAGCCTGCAGGTAGTTGCATTCCTGGATACGCTTGGAAACATAGTTGCGCTTCGGGCCGACTGTACAGAACTCGTATTCCGGCGGCGGCGGCTGCAGTTCCGGCGGTCCCATATAGGTCCAGAGGATGCCGCCGCGCTCAATCATCGGGTACGCCTTGAGCTTGATTTTCTCGCAATAGCCGCTCTCGACCGGCTCGGACGGCACGTCGACGCACTGGCCGGTCACATCGTATTTCCAACCGTGGTACGGGCAGCGCAGGCCATCTTCCTCGTTGCGTCCGAACCAGAGCGATACGCCGCGGTGTGCGCAGAATTCATCCATCAGGCCGAGGCGGCCCGACGTGTCGCGAAAGGCGATCATCCGCTCCGACAGCAGCTTGACGCGCACCGGCGGGCAGTCCGGCTCAGGAAGTTCTTCGGCCAGCAACGCCGGGATCCAGTAGCGGCGGAACAGGTCGCCCATCGGCGTGCCCGGTCCCGTCTGTGTCAGCAATTCGTTCTGTTCTCGCCTTGTCATTTCGTGTCTCCTCTGATGAGCTGTTTGATGATCCGGTGTGTATATGCGCGAGCCCGAGTCACGGGCTGCATCGCTAGGAACTCTCGTTCCTCTATGTGGAATGCTGTTCCTTTATTGCGATTTAAGATATCATTCTTAGCGCTGCGGTGTCAATCGAGGGCACTGCGCCGGAACGGCAAAGTTCTGCTTTTACCGAACAACCGAGTGCTGAGAAACGACCATAATCATGACCGAGACAAAAGACTTTCATCTCCTGCATTTGCTGGAGCTATGCCCAACCTCTGATGTGCAGCCGGGATCGGCGATCAAAATCGAAAAAGACGGAATGACACTCGCGGTGTTTAACGTCGAGGACCAATACTACGTGACCGACGACCTTTGTACCCACGGTCCCGGTTCGCTGTCGGAAGGCTACATCGAGGGTGATGTGGTCGAGTGTGACTTCCACAATGGGGCATTTAACATTCGTACCGGTGAAGTGGTTGCGCCCCCTTGCATGGTTCCGTTGCGGACATATTCGGTGCATTCGGTGGATGGGAAGGTTTATATTGATCCGGACCAGCCTGCGTTTACGGGGGCGGCGAATTGTCCTAAATCTGCATAGGGCAGTGTCGGCAGGCGAAATTTTCCCTTCCCCCTGAAAGTGATAGGTTTCTACGCAAGTAACGGGCGTCTTGCATACCGCATATGTAGGTTGGGATGCTAATCCCAACATCTCAGCACGTAACGAAGCCGTCAGTCGTACATGATCCGGCATGTTGGGATTTGCATCCCAACCTACATCTCCGGTATCCGAGCGGTCACGCAGTTCTGTAGATACCAATGTCTGAAAAGGGGGAAGGAGAAAAACGCGGGCTCCGCCGTGCGCCTGCCAAATCAAAGCCGTATATCCAACACAATAAACGCCGTCCCAATCACCCCCAGCCCCGCCGCCACCAGCACCGACCCCGTCAACTGTTCCCGCGAACGAAACAGCAGCACCGTGAGGAACATGGTCACAAACACCTCCATCGAAGCTATCAACGCAACGCGCGAGATGGTGCTGCGGGTGAGCGCGGCAAAGTAGAGCAGTTGCCCGATCGAGCTCAACACAGCGGCCGCAAACAGCCATGAATTAAAGGTGGTGAAGGTGGCGCGCACCGCAGTGCGATAGCTGTCAACGAATTGCCCGGCAAGTACAAAGCAGACGGCGCCGACCACCGAACCGAACATGGTCCCGAAAGCCGCATCAGGCATCACATCCAATCCCTGTTTGCGTGCCACATAACCTGTCGCATACGCTAACGCCGAGATCGGCCCATAAAAGAATCCGAGATTGGCCATTGTCGCCATCCAGGACTGCGAAGACGTATCCGCCTTGCCCGCTTTGCTGGACGACATCGCCTGCCATATCAAGACACCGAAGCTCGCGAAGATCAGGAGCATGCCCACCGTCATCGATGAGCTGACCGGTTCCCCGAGCACGAGCACCCCCAGCATGACGGAAAACACCGGGTTGAGGCGCTTGACGGCCGATGCCCGTACCGCGCCCAAATGCTGAACCGACGCGTAAAGGAATACGCGTCCAATAAAGATCGTCAATATCCCGGCGCCGCCAAACCACGCAAGAGCCAGCGGATTGATCCGCGGCCAGACTTGGGTCATCAGGACGTAGACCCAGGCGATGGCGGCAATGCCGGCCGTCATCAGGATCGAAAGAAAGGCGCCGTTTTCCTGGCCCTTGGGCCCGGTGCCACGCGAGATCGTCACGTTGGCTGTCGCAAAAAAACAAGTCGACAGAAATGCTAATAGCTCACCCATGCTGCCTTACGATTACTATGATTAATTGTTGCGGAGAAAATAGCCGGAACTCTTTTTTGCGGGAAGGCGGAACGAAGCCGCACCGCGCTATTGCTTTGCGCGGTGCGATGAAAATGGCTGGGTCAAACCTTCGCCACTGACGGCGGCGCACTGCCCTCGCCTTTCGGCAGCATGAAAACAAACAGGTTGGCGACGACGATGGTGCCGGCCAGGAAGTAGAAGGTCGACATCAGGCCGTATTGATCCGCAATCACTCCGCCGAGGATCGGCCCGATAGACGAGCCAACCGCCTGCATGCCGAAGAGCGCGCCGATACTTGTACCGCCCATGTTTTTCGGCGTCGCATCAAGCAGCCATGCCTGCAGCACGGGACGAACCGCATAAAGGAAGAAGCCAAGCACTGCGATGAACAGTACGAAGACATTGGTTTTGCCGGCAAACGCCATGGACGCGAGCACGATTGCGCTCATGGCCATGCTGGCCGAAATAATGCTGCGGCGTCCGATCTTATCCGACATGTGTCCGGCGATAGGTGCGGCAGCAAAGCCGGCCGCCTGCAACACGAACATGGAGGCGCCTACCCACACCGGCGAGTAACCCATTTCGTAGGCCAGGAACACGGGCAGGAAAGTCAGCAGGGTCGTCTGTGTCATCGAACGGAACGACGAGCTGACCGTCAGGAAGATCAGCGCCTTGTTTTTCACCAGCGAGCGCAGGCCTTTCGCATACTCCTGCGTACTCTGGCGATCGTCTTCGACAGGCGCCGCCTTTTTCTTCGAACCCAGCTTCAATGTGCCCATGTAAGCCAGAATCAGGAGCGCGATGACCACGCCAGGCACGACGTTCATGATCACGATTTCGCGCCAGCTGAAAGTCACCAGCAATACGCCGACAACGAGGGGCGCAATCGCATCGCCTGCATTGCCACCCATGCCGTGCAGCGACAGCACCAGTCCCTTGCGTTTCGGATAACGCTGCGCCAGCATCGGAATGGCTGTCGGATGCCAGAGGTTGTTGCCGATGCCAACCAGCGATACGCAGACCAGCAGCATCAGGTAACTATGCGTGAACCCCATCAGCAAATAGGGAAAGCCGATCCAGAACAGCGACAGCGCCATCAGCAATCCCTTCTTGCCGACGGTGTCGACCAGCATACCGCCAGGCACATTCGAAATCGCGCCGGCGACATACTGGCAGGTCATGATCAGGCCGATCTGGCTGAAGGACAGGCCGAGCTCTTTGCCGATCAACGGCATGAGCAGGTAGAAGGTGGCCGGATACCAGTGTGTGAGAGCGTGGCCTATGGTGATGATCCACACTTCTTTCAGCGATTTTTCCGGGGCGGCTTCCGGAGCAATTGCGGCGGCTGTCATGCGTTCTCCTTGTTGGTGTTTAGCAAGCGCTTTTCTTTGACACAGCTAAAACTTCCACTGTCATCC
The DNA here is from genome assembly GCA_028292565.1 of Burkholderia sp. Next base: position 4,206 of record JAQGMD010000300.1, read on the forward strand.
CCGCCTGCGCGAGGATGACAGTTTTGATGCTGTACCAGGCGCTCGAAACTTACTTCTTGCTGCGGACGATAACGTCGTCGTAAGCCTTGGTCCACTTTTCCATCTCGCCCAACATCACTGCCGGATCGATCATCTTGACCTTGATGCTTTTCAGCGGCGACTCGACGGTCGCGTTGGCGGGCACGTAATCGATGGAGGCCAGGATCTTCTGTGCCTCAGCCGACAACATGTAATCGTAGAAGAGCAATGCGGCGTTCGGACGCGGCGCCTTGCGCGCAATGCCGATGCCGTTGGCCCGACCGATAGCCGGTTCAAGGACGAACCAGTCTATCGGAGCACCTTTCTTCTTCGCTGCTTCCGGCATGTAGTTATAGACGGTCAACGCCAGTGGCACTTCGCCCGCACCGACCATGTTGTTCAGCAGGGAGTGCCCCTTGCGTACCGACATGCCGTTGGTCGCGACGATATCGCGGAACAGCTTCGTGCCCTTGGCTTCGCCCATGTCGGTCACGACCGCCGCATACCAGTCGAAGTCCTCGGTTTCGATACCAAGTTTGCCCTTCCATTTCGGATTCAGCAAATCCTCGTACGTCTTCGGCAGTTCTTCCTTCTTCACCAGGTTGGTGTTGTAGGCCTGGACGAACACGGTGAGCAGCGTGGCCACCCATTCGCGATGCGCCGGCACCATGCCGGGAAGCAGGTCCTTGAATCCCGGATTGTTCACCGGTTGCAGGACTTTCTCGATCTTCAGTGCCTCTAGCTCCGGGGCGCTGATGTGGATGGCGTCAACTTCATGCCTCCGTCCCGAGTTCTCGGTCAGAGTGCGCTGCAAAACCTTGTCGCTTCCCGCCCGCCATACTTTGACCTTGATGCCGTATTTCTGCTCGAATGGTCCGATCACCGGTGCGATGTCTTTTTCGGCGATCGATGTGTATAGCGTCAGCGTGCCTTCCTTCTTCGCTGCGGCAAGCACCTTTTCGGCGCGATCGGCGCCGGTGTATGTCAGCAGCGAATAATCCTGCGCGATCGCGGGCAAACCAAAACCCAACATTGCGAGCGAAACGCATAACCGTTTCGTTGTTTTCATTATGTTCATGATTGTCTCCTTGGTATTTCTTCTTACCCGCGATGCGACAGCCCGGATTACGCCGGCTCGGGCACCTTCTTCTGGAGGAATTCTGCCACCAGTTCGGGAGTCACCGCCACGCCCGGCTTGTACTCGGGCGCGTTCTCGATCTGCTCCAGGTCGTTCAGGCCGAACTTTTCATAGATGCGGTTGATCGCCGAAATCAGGCGCACCGGACGATCCGGATCCGCATTGAAATGCTGGTGGATGGTATTGGGCGGAATGTAGATCACGTCGCCCGCTTCCCACTCATAGCGCTTGACCTCGTCCTGCGGCTTCCAGTGGTAGGTGTCGGTGATCTCGACATCGCAATCCTGGTGCAGGTCGTAGCCACGACCTTCCAGCACGTACACGCACTCTTCCGCCAGATGACGATGCTTGCCCGAACGGCTGCCCGGCGGGATGATCTGCATGTATGCGTCCACCGATTCCATGCGCGTGTTCATCTTCTCGTTGAGCAGATGCTTCAGCAGGCCCTGCGGCGACAGCTCCCACGGCATTTCTTCCGGATGCACTACCTTCTTGCGTTTCGCATTACGCGCCGGCGCCGCCGTCGCATCGTCCAGCAATTCCTGATACAGACTCTGGTTTGACGACCCCTTCATCCATACTTTTGATTCGCCCCAAGCCATTTGCTTCTCCTCTTTCTCTCGTTATCCTTGAATTGCAACCGCTGCGTTACACGCCGTGGTTGTAATCATCTTCGTATTGCCGGACCTGGAATCCTTCGCCGCCCGGCGCCGGTGTTGTCTCACGGCCTTCCACCTGGTACTGGAACAGCATGTTCATGAACAGGTACATCGGCTTGGTCTTGATGACCAGCGCGCGCGCCGGTTTATCCGACGAGGCATTGAAGTGCTGGTGCACGCAGTTGTTGTGAACGATGGCGATGTCGCCGGCCTTCCAGTCATAGCGGATGCCGTCGTGGATCTCGTAGCCTTCGCCGTCCAGGATGTAAAACGCGGCTTCATTGACATGGCCATGCTTCTGCGACTTGCCGCCGGGGCCGTATTCTTCGAGGTGGATATGGAATGTCTGGGTGATGCCGTCCTTCGGCTCGACATAGTGGCGGCTGAATGCCTGCGGGCCGTCGGTAAATTTGATTTCCTTGCCTTTGCGTACACGCGGCTGCGCACGCAGGCGTGTCAGCTCGTCCTTCAGGTTGTACGGCCCCGCGATGGCGCGAACGAAGGTCCGGTTCTTGTTGCTGTGGTAATGCGATTCGTTGCTCATGTTGCGCTCCTCTTTTTCTCTTCCTCAGATTGATCGTTTCCGCCTGTTGCTCGCGTGCGGAGTCAGACTCCGTACTTGTCCAGCTCATAGCGGCGTGGCTTCAGTGAGCGGCAAATCTCGCGCACCAGCCCCGTCTGCGGCAGAGAGATTCCGCATTGCTGCGCCATCTCCTGCACGATTTCCATGTCGTCTTCCGCCCATGCCATTGACTGCTTGCCCCAGTTTTCGAGCGCGCCATTGGTTGCGCTGCTGGTCAGGAGCGCATGTCGCAGGGCACTCACGTCCACGTTGTAGCGTTGCGCCAGCGCCAGTGCTTCATGATTGGCAACCAGGCATGCCCACAAAATCAGATTGTTCGCCGCTTTGGATACCTGGGCAGTTCCGATGCCGCCGCTATGCACCACATCCGACGAATAAGCCGACAACACCGGCGTCAGGCGTTCGACTACTTCCTGGTCACCGCCGACAAACGACAGCAAGGTGCCCTCGTCCGCCGCCCTGCCGCCGCGGCACACTGTCGAATCGACCACGTGGACACCGCGGGCTTCCGCCTGCTCCGCGAGTTCCTTCACAGTGTTCGGATGTATTGTGCTCAACACCGCGATGATGGTGCCGGGCCGCGCGTGATCTAGCAGTCCGCCCTCGGCATTGAGCAGTTCGCGTACTTCGCTGTCATAACCGACGCAGATCAGAATTGCGTCGGAGGCGGAGGCGAGGCGTTGCAGCTCTGCGCACCACTTGCCGCCGCGCGCTTCGACGTCCGCCTGGCGCGCCACATTCCGCTCGCTGACCAGCACTTTGAAACCGGCGCGATGAAGATGACCGATAATCGGCATCCCCATGCGTCCGGCGCCAACGAGTCCTATTGATTTCATGGTCGAAATCACGCGGCCTTCTGCAGCCTGGCGTCGTCCTGCACAGTGATGCACTTCTCCGGATTCAGGCGCAGGTAGACCGTATCGCCGACCGATGCATTGATTGACGGGTGGACCCTGGCAAGGATCTCCCGATCGCCAACCTTGACCTGGTAATCCATGTATTCGCCCAGGAACACCTTGAGGTGGACCTTGGCTTCAATGACGTTCACGCCTTCGGGGCGCGAGGTGCACAGTTCGACATCTTCCGGGCGCACCGAAATCAGCACGCGTTCGCCGATCCCGTACTGGTCGAGTGACGTGACGCTCAGTTTGCCGACAGTCGAATTCACGCGATAAGCACCCGGTGTCGCCTCCGCTGCCTCGATCGATCCCTCGATGAAGTTGGTGAGGCCGACGAAGTCGGCAACAAACTTGTTGCGTGGCCGCTCGTAGATATCGCGCGGCGAACCGATCTGGATGATCTGCCCTTCGCTCATGACCGCGATCTCGTGGGACAGCGCCAGAGCTTCGCCCTGGTCGTGCGTAACGTAAATGGTGGTCAGCTTGAGTTCGCGCTGCATGCGTTTCAATTCGAAACGCATGCGCTCACGCAGCTTGGCATCCAGATTCGACAGCGGCTCGTCCAGCAGCAGCAGCTTCGGCTCCATTACCAGTGCTCGCGCCAGCGCCAGGCGCTGCTGCTGGCCGCCCGACATCTTGGTCGCTTCGCGTCCGGCATACTGGTCGAGACCCACAGCGGTCAGCACGCGCATCACCTGGTCTTCAATCTGCTTCTTGTTCAATTTGCGGGAGCCCACATGGAGCGGGAACGCGGCGTTCTCGAACACGTTCATGTGCGGCCAGATCGCATAGGACTGGAACACCATGCCGAAGTTACGCTTGTTCGGCGCGATGAACACGTTCTTCGCGGACGAGTAAACCGCCACGCCGTTGACGGTAATATCACCTGACTTCGGGCGCTCGAGGCCTGCGATCGACCGTAGCGTGGTGGTCTTGCCGCATCCGCTCGGGCCGAGCAGCGTGAACAGTTTTCCTTCCGGTACATCGAAGGTGATGTTCTGCGCGGCCTTGACGATCTGACCCTTGTCGTTCGGGTACTCGGTATAGAGGTTTTTTACGCTCAGCATAGTTGTCTCCAGAATCTTCTATTGGTCTGTCTTGTTATTCTTTGATGCCGAATTTCTTGCCCAGCATCTGCGCGATCATCACCAGGATGAACAGGGCAATGATGAACATGACACCCAGGGCCGAGAGCTCGACATACTGGCCGTTCTCCCACAGTTCCCAGATCAGGATCGCGATCACTTCCGTCCCGGGGCTGTACAGCAGGATGGATGTGGACAGCTCACGGATCGACACGATCAGGATGTAGATCCAGCCCGCCAGCAGGCCCGGCTTCAGCAACGGCAGGATGATGCGGCGGAAGGATGTGCCCCACGAGGCACCACTCATTGCGGCCGACTCTTCCAGCTCCTTGTGTATCTGCAGCATGGAGGTCGTGTTATAGCGCAGGCCGTAAGGCATGAAGCGTGTGACGTACGCAATGAACATGATCCACATCGTGCCGTAGATGCCGATGTCGAAGTTCAGGTAGAACACCATGATGGCGAGACCCAAAACCAGGCCCGGGAACACCATCGGCAGCGACGCCAGGTTATCCAGCAGCCAGCGGCCCGGCAGTTTGGTTTTCACTACGATCCAGCAGATGACCGAAGTAACCAGCATGATGATGGTGGCGCTGCCGACTGCCAGGATGAAGCTGTTCCAGACCGAGGTGGCCAGGGTCGGGTAGTTGAACATGAAGCGGTAGGCGTCGAGGGTCAGCGTCTTCATGGCTGCCATGGACGGAACGGCGTAGTACTTCTGCAGCGACGACCAGACCAGGACCGCGAAAGGCAAGATCACGATCAGCAGGAAGTAGACGATGAAGATCGCAGCTGTCAGGTAACGCCAGTTTCCGAGGTCCATCGCACGGGGACGATAGCCCTTGCCGGTCACGGTCGAGTACTTGCTGCCCTGGCTGGACAGGCGCGACTGGAAGTAGATACCGGCGGTGGTGATCAGCAGCAGGGTCACTGCATAAGACGATGCCAGGCCGATCTTGCTCGGGTACTGGTGGATTGCCTGATAGATGGCAGATGTAAATACCTGGATGCCGACCGGCAGGCCAAGCAGTGCAGGCACCTCGAACGATTCGATGGCGCGCACAAACAGGATCAGGAAGGTCGCGAAAATCGCCGGCCACGTGAGTTTCAGCGTGATGCGCCATGCAATCTGTCCGATGCCGGCGCCGCTCATCATCGCGGACTCTTCAAGGGACGGATCCATCGAGCGGAACGCCGCTGTCATGATGAGGAATGCCATCGGCGAATAGTGCAGGCCTTCTACCCAGATCATGCCCCACATCGAATACACGTTGAAGAACACGTAATCGGTGCTGAACCAGCTCTGCAGCAGCAGGTTGAGGATGCCGATCTTCGGGCTGCCGAGCAGGATCCAGGCCACTGTAAAAAGGATGCCGGGAATGATCAGTGGGATGATAGACAGCGCGAAGAACAGTGACTTGAACGGGGTGTTGGTTCGCTCATTCATCCAGGCCAGCAGGGTGCCGACGAAGAACGCGAAAGTAGCGGTGCCTGCGGCGAAGACGAGGGAACTGTTGAAGAGGTGCAGGGTTTCGACGCTACTGTATGCAGAGGCATAGTTCTGCCAGGTGAATACCGCCGGCTTCGTTGCGGTTTCAGGGGTGAAGAAACTCTGCCATACCAGGAAGCCCAGGGGCATCAATGCCAGGTAAGCGACCCAGGCTACGCAAACGCCGATAATCACCCATTTCAGATCGATGCGTCGCCACAGGGGCGGCTTGTCCGTGGGTTGAACGTTGAGTTTTCCTACTGCTTCCATTAGAGCGTCTCCTTCGAATTGCTTCAGCGTTTTTACGCTTGATTTATGAATTCTTTTTTACCTGCTCTGCGGCATTTATATGTTCCGCTATGTAGAACGTCGGTCTACATAGAAAGACGGAACGAATTTACCGGCCTGTTTTACCTCTGTCAACAGAAATTGATCTACTTTAGGTTTCTCGGCGTAAATAAGGCGTTTTCACTACGTGCGGCCTGTCGTTACACCTTCCGTCGACGCTTCAAACAGTGAGTTTCAGAGCTCGAGTTTGGCCCGGTGGTAATCCCACACCTTTTGCAACAGATTCGGTTTCCACAAATTGCGGCTGATGACTTCGACCTGTTCGGCTGACAGCACCGCCGGCGTCCCTATCTGCGAGGCTAGGTGCTGGCGCTGCGCGGTCTCTTCTAAATAGAAAGCCAGTACGAAGGCTTCGAGGATGCCTTCCGCGGCCACTACCGAGCCATGCGACTTGAGCATGACGACCCGATGCGCGCCGAGCGCTGCGGCGAGTTCTTCACCGAGGCCTTTGTTGTTGATGGATGCGGTCTTGGGGAATTGCTGGATAGCGCCCAGCACTGCTGCTTGCATGATGACCGGCTCTACCGGACGGCCAACCATGCTGAACAGCGTGGACCAGAGGGG
>JAQGMD010000309.1 GCA_028292565.1 Burkholderia sp.
CTTGCTATGGCGACGCCGATGCCACGTCCGCCGCCCGTGACCAGCGCATGTTTTCCCGCAAGACTCTGACCGGACATCATGCTCAACCCTCCAGCAGTCGCGCGGCAATCTGTTGCGGCGTCAGACCGCTGTTGGCGGCGGCCAGTTGCCTTTCACGCTCGAGATTGCGTTCGAGTTGCAGCTTGGCCGCGCGATACTGCTTCGGCCACTCCATGTCCGGGTAACCTATCCTTGCCGCTTCCGCGAGTGTCCATGCGGGATTGGCGAGATGGGGGCGCGCTACCGCGCAGAGATCGGCGCGCCCTGCGGCAATGATGCTGTTGGCATGATCGGCCTCAAAGATCGCCCCTACCGCAATGGTCGGAATGCCTGCTTCATTGCGTATACGGTCAGCGAACGGCGTCTGGAACATGCGGCCAAACACTGGCTTTTCCTCTTTGCTGACCTGGCCGGAGGAGCAATCAATCATGTCGGCGCCGGCCTGTTTGAACAGCCGGGCGATTGCCACCGCGTCCTCAGGTGTGATGCCGCCCTCAACCCAGTCATGTGCCGATATGCGCACACTGATCGGTTTATCCTCCGGCCAGGCCGACCGGATCGCGGCGAAGACTTCGAGCGGATACCGGCAGCGCTTCTCGAGCGTGCCGCCGTATTCGTCGGTGCGGTGGTTGGTCAGCGGCGAGATAAAGCTCGACAGCAGGTAGCCATGTGCGCAATGCAATTCCAGCCAGTCGAAGCCGGACTTGGCCGCCTCGCGTGTGGAGCGCACGAAATCGGCCTTGATGCGCTCCATGTCTTCGCGTGTGGCTTCGCGTGCGACCTGTGATACGCCTTCGATGTACTGTTGCGGCGACGCGGCCACCAATGGCCAGTTGCCGGTCTCGAGCGGCAGGTCGATGCCGTCCCACGAACGCCGGGTCGATCCTTTCGCACCGGCGTGGCCGATCTGCATCGCCATCTTCGCGTCGGAATTTGCATGCACGAATTCGACGATGCGCTTCCATGCCTGGGTATGTTCCGGCGTGTACAGGCCAGGACAAGCCGGCGTGATGCGCGCATCGGCAGATACGCAAGTCATCTCCGCAAACACCATGCCGGCGCCGCCCATTGCGCGGCTGCCGAGATGCACGAGATGGTAATCACCGGCGACACCGTCCACGGCGGAATACTGCGCCATCGGTGAAACCACGATACGGTTCTTCAGCACAGTGCCGCGCAGTTTGAATGGCGTCAGCATCGGTGGGATGCTACGGCTGGTCACGGGCCGGGAGATGCCAGCCCGGGCATGCGCATGATCGGCAAACCAGTTTTCGTACCGCTCTACATAGCCTGGATCGCGCAGCCGCAGGTTTTCATGCGAGATGCGCTGGCTGCGCGTCAGGAGCGAGTAGGCGAACTGGTCGGCTTCCAGGCGCGTGTAGCGGTTCACATTCTCGAACCATTCCATCGAATTGCGCGCCGCGCTTTGTATCTTCAGCACTTCCACCGCGCGTGCCTCCTCGTAAGCGGCCATCACCTGTTCCATGCCGCCATGTTTTCCGAAGCAGCGCGCGAGCTCGATAGCATCTTCCAGCGCAAGCTTGGTGCCGGAGCCGACGGAAAAATGGGCGGTGTGCGCGGCATCGCCCATCAACACCACCGGTACGCGTTTGCCATTGACGCTATTCCAATGCACCCAGCTCTTGCAGACGATGCGGGGGAACTTGATCCAGATCGCAGAGCCGCGCAGATGCCCTGCATTGCACATCAGCTTGTGGCCATCGAGATAGTTCGCGAACAGTTTCTCGCAGTATGCGATCGCCTCTTCCTGGCTCATCTTGTCGAAGCCGGCCCTGAGCCAGACGTCTTCCGGCGCTTCCACGATGAAGGTCGAGGTGTCGCCGTCATATTGATACGCATGCGCCTGGAACCAGCCGTGCTCCGTCTCCTCGAACGCGAAGGTGAAAGCGGAAAACAGTTTCCTGGTGCCGAGCCAAACAAACCGGCATTTGCGTGTATCGATATCGGGCTGGTAGGTGGTTTCGTAGCGCGCGCGGACGCGGCTATTCAGGCCATCGCTCGCGATGATGATATCCGCGTCGTATTGCGCGGCCACCGCGCTGTCGTCGGTCACATCGGTTTCAAATACCAGCCTGACGTCAAGCTCTTCGCAGCGCTGCTGAAGGATGTTCAGCAGGCGCTTGCGCCCGATGCCGCAAAAGCCATGGCCGCCCGAAGTGATGGTGCGGCCCTTGAAATGCGTATCGATATCGTCCCAGTGGTTGAACGCCTGGAGGATGGTTTTCGCAGTTGGCTCGTCGGCGTTAACCAGGTTGCCGAGCGTCTGATCGGAAAACACTACACCCCAGCCGAAAGTATCGTAGGGCCGGTTGCGTTCGATCACGGTGATCTCGTGCCCCGGGTTCTGCTTCTTCATCAGCAGGGCAAAGTAAAGTCCGGCCGGTCCCCCGCCGATGCATACAATTTTCATTGACGTTCCTTCATTCGTTATTTGGCGGACTGCGCAATTTATACCGCTGCAGCTTGCCGTTTTCGGTGCGCGGAAGCGAAGGGAGGAATTCGATGGCGCGCGGATACTTATACGGCGCGATGGCCTGCTTGACGAATTCCTGCAGTTGCTTCACGGTCTCGGCGGAAGCCTCGTACCCCTGCTTCAGCACCACGAACCCTTTGACGATCTGCCCGCGCTGTTCATCCGGCCAGCCCACTACGGCGCACTCAGCCACGGCGGGATGGCGCAGCAACGCGTCCTCCGCCTCCGGGCCGGCAATGTTGTAGCCGGCTGAAATAATCATGTCGTCGGTGCGCGCCCGGAACCAGAAATAGCCATCGGCATCCATTTCATACGCGTCGCCGGTCAGGTTCCAGCCGTCGTACACATAATTGCGCTGGCGGTCGTCGGCCAAGTAGCGGCAGCCGGTCGGTCCCTTGACGGCGAGCCGTCCAACAGTGCCGGTCGGGACGGGCGCGCCTTCGTCATCCAGCACGCATGCCTGGTAACCGGGGATGGGCTTGCCGGTCGCGCCGGAACGAATCTCGTCACCCGCGGCGGAAATGAAGATGTGTAGCATTTCGGTCGAGCCGATGCCGTCTATCATGCGCAAGCCCGTCGCCTGCAGCCACAGGTCGCGGGTTGCGACCGGCAAGGCTTCGCCGGCCGAGACGCATTTCCTCAGGCTGGAAAGCTCGTATTTCGACGCCAGCGGAGCCATTTGCCGGTAGAAAGTAGGTGCGGTAAAGCAGACGCTGGCCCGGAAATCCTGCACCGCCTTCAGCAGCGTCTCGGGCGTCGGCTTTTCCAACAAGACGGTGGCGGCGCCGGCCCGCATCGGGAACAGCAACATGCCGCCCAGCCCGAAAGTGAATGCGAGCGGCGGCGTGCCAATGAAGATGTCATCCGGTTGCGCCTTTAGTGTCGAACGCGGAAAGCAGTCGCAGATCGCCATTACATCCCGATGAAAATGCATGGTGCCTTTCGGCGTGCCGGTGGTACCTGAAGTGAAAGCGATGATGCAGACATCTTCGGCGGATGTGGGCAACGCTTCAAAGGAAGCGGGTTTGTTCGCCATCAGTTGGTCCAGCGCTTCCGGGCCGCTGTCGTTGAACCAGGTAACGGCGCGAAGGGCGGGGGACTGGCCGCGAATGAGTTCCATTTCCGTCTTGAGGCTCGCCGAGCAGAGCGCCGCGTTGACCTTCGCCTTGTCGAGAATCACGCCCAGTTCCTTTGCGCGCAACAACGGCATGGTCGGCACGGCGATGCACCCGGCTTTCAGCACGGCTAGCATGCAAGCGGCCATCATCGGCGTGTTTTCGCTACGTAGCAGCACGCGGTTGCCGGGCACCAGCTTCATGTCATCCAGCAGGACGTGCGCGATGCGATTGACCTTTTCCTGGAGCTGCGCGTAGGTCCAGGTTTCCTTATATGTGAAGATGGCTGGCTTGTCGGCATGGCCGGCCGCTATCGTTTTGTCCAGCAGCTCTGTCACGCAGTTCAGATCCGGCGGATACTGCAGCTCGGGCAAATCGAAGATCAGGTCCGGCCATTGCTCGCGCGGCGGCAGGTGGTCGCGCGCGAAGGTGTCCACGTGAGCGGTCGTGGGGCTCATGGTGTGTCTCCGTTGTTCTGGTTAACCTGCGAGAGCTGGTGCGCTATGCGCGACCTGTTTCCTTAAACTACTTTAAATCTAAACTATTTAAAGTTCAAGCAGGAAACCTCGCAGAGCCCATGGACGATTTGTGTGTCGCTCAAACCTCGACCACCAACTTCGCATCAAACGCCGGGTTCTCCCAAACCAGCTGATCCGGCGTAGTCACAGCACTCCGGTTCTTCGCATACCCGCGCGGATTCGCCACAACGCGCGCCCCATTCACACGATAGTCAAAGCTGTCATGCACATGCCCATGTACCCACAGCGTCGCCTTGTCCAGCAGCGGCGTCAGGTCGGTGATAAATCCGGCATTCACAATGTCACCCGCATAGCGGGGATGTATCGATTTCGGATGCGGCCCATGGTGGGTGACGACGACCGTCGGCCCGTCGAACGGCTCTTCCAGCTTGCGGCTCAACCAGTCGAACGACGCGATATGTATCTGCAACGCGTCCTGCGGCATGAAGAATTTGCCGTTACCGGTGAGGATCGCCTTGTGATCCATCATGCAGCGCGCGGCTTCCCGCATTGCCGCTTCCTGCTTTTCCTTGCCTTGCAGGCAATAGTCGGTCCAGAGGCAGCAGCCGAGGAAGCGCACGCCATTGACGACCAGCTCGTCGTTCTCGAGATAGTGAATGCCGGTAAGTCGCGCGCTCTCCCGCATCTCCGGGATCAGTTGCTCGAAGTCGGCGCCGTACCCTTCATGATTGCCATGCACATAGATGATCGGGACCGGCCAATCGCGAAAGGCCGCAATCGCTTGCGCATGCCGATGGATATCGCCGGCGAGTACCAGCACTTCGGCATCCGTCGGTTCAACGATCCGGTAGTCGGGGAACAGCCGTTCGAAGAATTCGAGGTGCAGGTCGGAGGCAATCTGTATTTTCATTGGATGGTCTCGTCACGGATGGAAACATTTCCTGCAAACCCACGGCGCTAAACTCCTTTTCCGAGGCTTCGTCTGACCGCATTTGCGAGGATGGGGCAAATGATACAACTCGCACAACGGGCCCGGGTCAGGCCCATGCGGTCTTTTCCCTTGTGACCGCATCGATTTTCTCCCAGGACGAAAAACGACTATTCGAAAAAGAAATGCATGCCGAATCCGTTCACTGTGCAAAGAAATTGCCGCTGATTGCCGCATGGTAATATTTCGAAGTTACCCACTGGCGCTGCCGCGAGCCGGTCCGTGGACATGTTACTAATTCTGTACTGGAAGAAAAGCCGGGATGGCCCGCACCACGATAACGATAAAGAGACGAATTGCCGGACGGATGCGAAAGTTCCGGTTTTTGCTCAGCGATCTACGGTTGATCCTCGTCTGGCCCATTGCCTGCCTGCTGCTCGGCTGCCTGCTGTGGGGCCTGGCCCTGTCCAAGATAAGCAGTGACAGGACGCGCCAGAAGGAAGACACATACACCCACGCGGCTGCGCTGTCGAAAAGCTATGCCAATCAATTGGAGCGCGCGGTCGGACAGATTAACCAGATCACGCTGACCCTGAGGCACTACTGGAAGGCATCCGGCGGCACGCTCAGGCTGGAACACCAACGCGAACAGGGGCTGTATCCCGCCTCCTCCCGTCTTTTTGTCACGATACTGGATCGCGCAGGCAGGCCGGTCAGCAGCACGCTTCCGATACCGGCGAACTGGCCCGACATTGCAGACAGCGATTATTTCCAGAGCCATAAAAACGATCCATCGAAGGGTTTGCTGATCGGCACCCCTGTCATTGGCATACGCCTGAAAGTGCCGGTCATTCTTTTTTCGCGCAGGCTCGAGACGGCGGCCGGTTCCTTCGACGGCGTGGTCGTCGTCGCGGTACAGTCCAGTTATCTGGCGTCCTTTGCCGACGAGACGGTACCGGCGGATTTTCTCGCGGTACTGACGGACGACGGCGCATTGCTCGAAATGGAAGCCGGCCAGGCAAACGCGCCACGGGTTTTCCGTTCGCGCCCGACGTTTAGTTCCGAGAATGGTGTGGCGGAGATGCCGGCGCATAAGTTCGTCGACGGCGACTCCCACATCGTCGCCTGGCGCAAGGTCGCCGGCTATCCGTTGATTGCCACGGTCGGCCTGTCCGGAAAGCAGGCCGCCGCTTCGTATCTGATCGCCACGAGCTCTTATCGCCAGATGGCGATTGCCGGGACGGCATTCCTGTTTCTCGTGGCGGTGGTCGGCATGTTCTTGTCTTCCCGCCTGGCATGGAGAAAGCAGCAGACGGACCAGGTGAAAGACGCCTATCGCCTCGCGACCGACGGCGCGCGCGAAGGCTTCTACATGGTGCGCGCGGTGTACGACGAGAACGACAACATCGTCGATTTCCTGGTGGAAGACTGTAACGAACGCGGCGCGCAATATTACGGCAGAACGAGGGCACAGCTCATCGGCGCACGGTTTTCCGATGGCGGATTTGGAGATTACCTGCAGAAGGTGCTCTCCATTTTCAAACGTGCGATGGAGACCGGTTTTTATGAAGACGAATCCAAGGTATCGGCGCAAAACCCGCTGCGGGCGACATGGATCCATCGCCGGTTGGTGCGCTCGGGCGACGGCCTGGCGGTGACGCTGCGCGACATTTCCGATATGAAGGTGCAGGAAGAAGCGCTGTCCCGGCTGGCTAATGCCGACGCCGTTACCGCGCTGCCCAACCGCCACTGGCTGATCAATTACCTGCCCGAGGCGCTGAACAAGGCGAGGAACAGGAACGCGGCGCTGGCGCTGCTGTTCGTCGACCTTGATGATTTCAAAAACATCAACGACACGTTGGGCCACGCCGCCGGCGATGAATTGCTGCAAGCCGTGGCTACGCGCCTGCAATCTATGCTGCGTCCGCAAGACAGCGTGGTGCGCCTGGGAGGTGATGAATTCACCGTCATTCTCGAACAAGTCGAAAGCCATGCGGAAGTGTCCGGCGTGGCCGAGCGCATCATGAACTCACTCGGCAAAGCGTTCATCCTGTCCGGCGGCAGCAGCCATGAAATGCATGCGTCGATCGGCATCAGCATGTTCCCGCAGGACGGCAATGATGGACCCACGCTGCTCAAGCATGCCGACATCGCGATGTATGCGGCGAAGACCAGCGGCAAGTGCCGTTACGAGTTTTACAAGCCGTTCCTCTCGGAAAACCTGGTAGCGCGGCTCGACCGCGAACAGGCGTTGCGCAAGGCCATCGAGCATGATGAATTCGTGCTGCATTATCAACCGCGCGTCGACACCTTCAGTGGCCAATTGCAAAGCATGGAGGCGCTGGTACGCTGGATACGCCCGGAATATGGTTCGGTGCCGCCGCTGGAATTCCTGCCGACAGCGGAAGAGACAGGGCTGATCGTGCCGCTGGGTGAGCTGGTGATCCGCAAAGCCTGCGCCCAACTGGCGCAATGGAAGGCACAGCAATTGCCGGTGGTGCCGGTATCGATCAATGTGTCGCCCAGGCAGTTCAGCCAGGGTACCCTGAGCGCAATCCTCGGCGCCTGCATGGCCGAGCATGCGATCGATCCCTACCTGATTGAAATCGAAATTACCGAATCCTGCATGATGGGTGAAGACCAGGCGGTGACGGCGGAACTGGCAGCCCTCAAATCGTTGGGGATCAAAATGCTGGTCGACGATTTCGGCACCGGCTATTCCTCCTTGTCGCAATTGCAGCGGCTCGACCTGGATGTGTTGAAGGTGGACCGGGCATTCACCGCGCAGCTGTCCAACAGCAAGGAAGGCGAAGTGCTGTTCATGGCCATCCTGTCGATGGCGAACGTGCTGGGGATGATGGTCGTGGCCGAAGGGGTGGAGAACGCCGCGCAACTGCGAATCTTACAGGCGCTGTCATGCAATGAAGTGCAGGGCAATTACATCTCGCCCGCGATGCCCGCGGACCAGATGCCGCCGCTGATGTTGAAGCGGTTTATCTTTCCCGAGGTCGAGCAACCCGCACTGATGGCCGGATAGGTCAATCCGTGCGCCACTCCTTGGTTTTTACTTTACGCCCGTGTTCGCTGAGCCGCTCGATGCGCTCATATTCCGAGATGACCTGCGCACCAAACAGCAGCAGGGTGGCCGCGATTTCCAGGCTCAGCAGTACGATGATCGCCGTCGTCAATGAGCCGTAGACCACGCCGACTTGCGACAGGGTAGCGAAATACCACACCAGAATATGGCGGGTGATTTCCCACAGCAACGTGGCCGTCACAGCGCCGAGCAGCGCATGCCACAGCGACAGCCGCCCGACCGGCATGACGAGATAGATGGAAGTGAGCACCAGGATCTCGCCGCCGACGCCGAGCAGGTAAAGCAACAGGGCGGACACCCGTCCGAGC
>JAQGMD010000106.1 GCA_028292565.1 Burkholderia sp.
GATGACGATCGCATCATTTGTAAAAAAGCCGTCCGGTCCGGCCAGCGTGCGCGGGCCGGTGCGCGGATGGAAGCGCAGGCTGTCGACGCCGCTGTAGACCTGGCTTATCCGGTTCGGCTCAACGCCCACCGTATTGGCGAGCCAGCCCTGCAGGTCGCGACTGACGGCAATGTACTGGCCGACAAAAGGCCTGATCGCTTTGCGCAGAAGGTTGTACTTGACGTTGGTACCATGCAGGTCAAAGATGTCGCGCCCATGTTCGCCGTGCACGCGCGCCCCTATTCCCGCCGCGGCTGCCACTGCCTGGCCTTCCATAGTGGCGAGGTTGCGCGTGTGGACTATGTCAGGCTGCAGCAGTTTCAGCGCTTTATAGAGACGCGGATAGATGCTGATGTCTTTGCCTTCGCGCTTGTTCAACGTCACGATCTCGACGTTGTCGCGCGTGATCCGGTTCTGGAAATCCGAGCTGCCCTTCAGGCAGACGATCGCATGACGGTAGCGCTCCGCCGGTATATGGTTGATCAGGTTGACGAGTCCATTCTCCATGCCTCCCATGCCGAGATGATGAATCACATGTGCGATCAGCGGAGGCTGACCGGTTTGATTGTCAGAGAGCCGGCTCATCGCTCAGTCCTTTCCTTATTGCAGGCAGCATGTCGTTCAGGAAGTCTTTGAGTACCGGCAGCGCTTCGTCCGGCTTGTCTTCATACTGGGCGGCGATGATAATCTCCGCGCCGTCATCGCCGCGGCCCAGCAGCTTGTTTTTGGCGAGGAAGATCTTTGCAATCTGCGGGCTGGTCGTTTCTTCCCTATCCAGCCGGTACCAGCGCCAGATGACCAACTTCTTTGCCGGGGAGAGCAACCGGTTTTGCCTGACGGTGAGTTGGTGCGCGTCGAGGTCGATGCTGCGCATTTGTTCGCTGACGCTTTTCCAGAGGTCTTTATCGGAGACCAGCGTGTTAGCGGAGGTGATCAGTTGCGAGCCTGGTCGTTGATTGCGGTACTCGGCCAGGTAGACGCTGATTGACTGACTGCCGCGCCGATAGGTTTGCTGGAAGCGGACCGGCGTGCCGATGTACTGAGGAATCCAATCGGCGAGTTGAGCCGGGCTTGCTTCCCACTTTCCCGGTATGCCGGGCACATCGATCTTCTTGTTGGCCGCGCCGCCGATATCACGGTCGAGGTGGCTGACATAAGTCGGCCAGGCTACGGCAATCATTATTGTGGCGACGGCGACGCCGGCAGTGGCTTTCAACGGGGCGACGTGCACCGCGACTGAAGCGGTATTTGCTTCCGCGGTGGCTGTCACCTTGTCGTCCTCACGCCAGAACGATCCGATCCAGAACAGGAGCAGCATGACCAGTCCGAAGAACACCCAGCCGTAGACAAGGTGGTCGGCGCCGACAGCCAGCGTCATGCCGCTCAGATGGCCCGTCATGACGATCAGGTAGGCGCGTATGCCATTGGCGATGATGGGCACGATGAGTGAAAGCGCAACGAAGGCAAGGCGGCGCTTCAGGCTGGTGTAGGTCAGGTACGCATACAAGGTGCCGAGTGTGAATGACGCGATGAGGTAGCGTAGGCCGCTGCAGGCTTCCACTACCGACCAGTTCCCGCTGGGCAGGGTGAAGTAGGTGCCTTCACGGAAGACCGGTATGCCGGTCAGTTGCAGCGCATTGACGGTGAAGTCCGCCGTGAAGTTGATCATTGTGGGGATGAACACTTCCCCAAACGGCACGGCCAGGAACAGATACGCCAGCGGAAACGCAATTGCGGCGGCCATCCTGGTTCCGAGCACCGACCAGATCGCCACTGGAATCATCGCAACCAAAAAATACTGCTGAAACACCAGCACATGGGCGAGAGACGCGAGCAGCCAGCCGAAGCCCAACCCAACCAGAACGATCAACGCCCAGGGAGTGGGACGACTATCGATGGTCGTCAATTCTTTACGCTGCCGCCAGATCAGCCAGACGCTGATGGGGGCGATCAGGAAGCAGTGGGCGAAGGTGTCCGAGCGATCCCAGATCGACACCATCGATCGCGTCGTCTCGTAATAGATCGCGAGTAGTGCCACCACAGTCAGGATGGCAACGAGTGCAGCGCCCTTCAGCCGAGGTGCGTCGGCGGCATCGGGCAGGTCGTGTGGGAGAGGGACGCTGCGTGCTTCGCTCATAGGACACCATCCTCTGCAGGCAAGGGCTGCCGTGCGGTTGAATTATCGGCATCGGGTTGCTGCGGGTGCGATGGACTGATCATCGCGTCCAGACGGTGGAGGCTGCTTTCCCAGCTGTAGTCGCTCAGTACGCGCGCGCGTGCCGCATGGCCGACCTGTGCGACGCGTGTGCTGGCGCCGGCATCAAGCAGTGCAAGGATCTGGTCGACATAGGCGTTGTCGTCACCGGGGACAAACAACTCCTTGCCGACGATGGCGCGGATGCCCTCCATTGCTTGCGGGGATGCGACCACGGTTTTTTCCATCGCCATCGCTTCCAGCACCTTGTTCTGGATGCCGCGGGCGATACGCAGCGGGGCAACCGAAAGCGTGGCGTGCGCTAGGAAGGGCCGCACGTCAGGAACCGAGCCAGTGACGGTTATGCCCGGCAACTCAGAAAGCGCGGTCACTTGCGGTGTCGGGCGGGCGCCGACGACATAAAACTGGAGTTGCGGCTTTCGTTCCCGCAGCGCCGGGAATATGGTGCGGGCGAACCAGTCGACCGCATCGACATTGGCCCAGTAGTCCATCGCGCCGGTGAATACCACGACTTGCGTATCATCCGGGTAAGGATTGGCGAATTCGTGCTGCGGCGAAAAGTATGCGGCATCGACGCCGTTGTTGAAATAGCTGACTTTCGCTGCGGTTTCGGGCGCCAGTTTTTTGAATAACGCCGCTTCCGCCTCCGACACGAAGGTGGAGCAGTCAAACTCGCTTGCGGTCTGTCGCTCGTAGGCGAGCAGGCGCTGCGATTCACGGCGGTACAGCCAGTTCATCGGCCACCGCTTCGACTCCGCATAGAGGCGCCATTTGTCTGAGTCGACATCCACAAAATCGATGATGCGCCGGGCCTTCGCATGGCTGACGTATTGAGCCATCGCTGACGAAAACACCACGATGCTTTCAATAGGCCGTATATCAAGCATGTTGTTTACCCATGCCTGCATGCCGGCATTCTGGTAATACGGCAGGCTCAACGCCTTGTTCGAGATGAAACCCGAAAGGCTGCGTACCCTGGCAGTGGTCGGGTTGAGTTTTACAAAATGCGTTTCGGCGCAAAGGCTTTTCACTTTGTCCAGATGGTCCCAGTCCTGTTCGTCATCGACAAAGGTACCGAGGTGGACACGGTATTTTTCAGCCAGGTGCTTCAGCATGTGATACGAACGGATCTTGTCGCCCTTGTTCGGCGGGTATGGGATCCGGTGTACGAGGTAGAGCAATTCTTTCATGGTTCTAGCCCAGGTCTTTCACAATATACGGCCCGACCATGTTGGCCACGGATAGCGGCATGCGCTGCCACATCTTGATGAACATCTGGTACTTCGGGTTCAACGGATTGTTGTCCGGCAGTTCCTTAGCTCGGTGCAACTGATATTCGTAATGCAGCGGCTGCGGCGTGAAGCCCCAGTTCTTCTTGAAGTCAAAAGCGCCGGTGCCGACCTTGCTGCGGCCGAAGTCGAAGATACGATAGCCGCGTTCGCATGAACGGCGCATCAGTTCCCAATACATGAAATCATTGCCCGCGACGTCGCGCGCTTCGCTGGTGCCTCCACCATAGTAGGGCACGACCTCGTCGCGGAAGTAGAAGCTCAATACGCTGCTGATGGTGCGGTCGTTCAGCGTGATCGTCAGTACCTCGCAATCATTGGCGAAGACTTCCTTCAGCAGCCGGAAGTATTTTTTAGGGAAGACCGGGGTGCCGAGGCGATGGACACTGGCTGCGTAGGCGTCGAAGAAGCGATCGACGTTCGAGTCGATCGTGCCTTGCAAACCAGCCTTGATTCCCTTGCGCACCATTGCTCGCTGCTTCTTCGGGATGGCGAGCATGTTTTGTTCCGGATCGGAGGACATCTCCTTGCGGAAGGTGACGTACAGGTCTTTGGTGATCCAGTCGGTGTGCTGCCGTTCGAGGTTGCGATATTCCAGGTGGCCGACGTTCAGCTTTGCAGCCAGTCCCTGGGCCGCTTTGTCGAGTGCCTGCCTGGCGGCTTCGGATGTGGCGGCAATGCCGCCGTACACGCAGAAGGGCAGGGAGCTCAGTGAATGACCGAACAGCCTGCTTTTGATTTCGGCCAGGGCGAGTATGCCGGTGATCTCGCCGTTGGACTCGGCGTACATGAACCAGGTTTTATGGCCGAATGCGCGTTCTATTACTGATTGCCAGCCGGCCCGGTGGAAGAAGGTGGCTTCGGGGCAGGATGCGACGAACGCGTCCCAGCGTGGTGCGTCTTCGGGGCGCATCAGCTGGATGGTGGGAGCGGTGATGGTACTTTGCCGCTCCTGGAATGCTTCGGTGACGCTGTTCATAATTCGCTATCAGTTAAGTGCGGCGGACCAACTTTGGGTACCCGGCTGCGCGGGAACGACAGATTTGTTCGGGCTGTCGCTTAGAAAAATTTTGTCCATGCGGTCCCATGCGAAGTCGTGCGTCAGGGCCTTGAGCCTTGATTCCATGCGGTGGAGGTTCACGTAGTGGCGGAACCGGGTCTTCAGGCCGACGTTTTTCTGGCGTGGCTGGCCGGGGTCGATTTCCCACGGATGGAAATAGAAGATTGCCGACTGCTGGTCGTGGCTGTTTACGCGTTGCATCAACCAGCGCGACATCGCATAGGGGAAGAAGCGGAAGTAACCGCCGCCGCCCGCCGGAACATTCCTGTTCATCAGGCGTACTGTGGTGACCGGCAGTTCGAGCAAGCCGTTTTCTCCGTTCGGGTAGAAGGCGAAGCGTGGTGCATCGGGCATGCCGTAGTGGTCGTGCTGTATGGGGTAGATGCTGGAGCTGTAGCGGTAGCCGGCTTCGAACAGCACGTCGAGCGCCCAAAGGTTCTGCGTTCCGATTGAAAAGCTTGGGGCGCGATAGCCTTTTACCTCCTGGCCGCTGATGTCTTCCAGAAGTGCTTTGCTGCGGGTTATGTCGTCCTTGAAATCTTCGGCGCTTTGATCGGATGCGCGCAAGTGACCGTAGCCGTGGCTGGCGATTTCGTGTCCGGCGTGTGCAATGCGACGGACCATCTCGGGGTAGCGTTCCGCGATCCAGCCTAGTGTGAAGAAGGTGGCCTTGATGTGTTTTTCGTTCAGCAGTGTGAGGATGCGGTCGATGTTTGCCTCGACGCGGCAGGAGAGGGTGGGCCAGCTGTCTCTTGAAATATGCCGGGCGAATGCGGACACCTGGAAGTAGTCTTCCACGTCGATAGTCATTGCGTTGCGAATTTGCTTTGTTGCCATTCTTCCCCCCTTTGCTGCTGACGCTCGCTCTTCCGCAATACTCCTTCTCCCTGCAAGGGGAGGGAATTTTTCTTTCTAGCTGCGGAATCCTCTATCCATCCATCCCTGCACAACCTCAGCGATCCGAACCGCAGCCTTCCCGTCCCAGTATTCAGGAATCCGTCCAGTTTTCCCGCCCGAAGTCATCACATCCTCAAAGGCGGCGAAAATCTTTTCAGGCTCCTGTCCTGCAATCGTGTTCGTCCCTTCTTCAACCGTGATCGGTCTCTCGGTATTGTTCCTGAGCGTGATGCACGGCACGCCGAGTGCCGTGGTCTCTTCCTGTACGCCGCCGGAATCGGTCAGGACCACGCGGGCGTCCTTCATCAGTCCCAGCATCTCGAGATAACCCATAGGCGGCAGCGCCAATATACGGCGCGCGTCGAGCATTTCGCCCAACCCGGACTTTTCGATCACCGCCCGCGTACGCGGGTGCAGGGGAAAGATCACCGGCAGCCTGGAACCGATCTCCAGCGTTGTTTCCAGGAGGCTGCGCAATATGCGCGGGTCGTCGACATTGGAAGGCCGATGCAGGGTGAGGACCGAGTAGCCATCACGGCCGGTGATGAATGCGGGATGACCTGCATCCTGAAGAGTGCGCGAGACAGGAACGGCTCTGTCCAGGTTGTGGCGCAAGGTGTCGATCATCACGTTGCCCACAAAATGGATGCGCCCGCCGTCTATGCCCTCGCGCAGCAGGTTGTCGCGGCCGCTGCGCTCGGTAGTAAACAGCAGGTCGGATATCTGGTCGGTGAGGACTCGGTTGATTTCTTCCGGCATCGCGCGGTCGAAGCTGCGCAGGCCTGCCTCAACGTGGATTACCGGCACACCTTTTTTGGCGGCCACCATCGCGCAGGCAAAGGTGGAATTCACATCGCCTACGACCAGAATTGCGGATGGCCGGGTCGCGTCGAGCACCGGCTCGAAACGGCGCATGACTTCCGCCGTCTGCACCGTATGGGTGCCGGACCCGACTTCGAGATTGACATCCGGCGATGGAATGCCGAGCGCCTCGAAATACTGATGGTTCATAGCCACGTCGTAGTGCTGGCCGGTATGCAGCAGGCTGACGCCGATCTTCGGTCGAAGAGCCTTAAGTGCAGAAATGATCGGCGCCATCTTCATGAAGTTAGGGCGCGCGCCCACAATGCAGAGGATGTTTTGCTGTTGGCCGGATGTCATGATCGGTTCTGTTCTTCCGGAAGGTTTTTCATGTTGGTCGCCCATTGCAGTTTCTGTATGCCGTCGACCAGTGCGAACATCCCGCGTTCTATATTTTCCAGGCGCCTGTCGATGTACTCCAGATTTGCTGATTGCGATTCCAGCAACGGGGGCGGCGGCACTGCTACGTCGAGCTGGTCCGCCACCGGCATTTCCAGTTCCTGGCGGATGTCGCTGATCACTTCATCGACATGCGACTTGTCCAGGTCGTGCAGTTCCTCCAGATAGCCCATCAGGAACAGCCGGTCGCACAGCGTGTTGATTTTTCGCGGCAGGCCGCCGGTGAACTGGTGGATGGCGAGGAATGCGTCATCGCTTACACGCGGGTCATTGTTCCAGCCTGCGGTTTGCAGTCGGTGCTCTATGTAGGTACGGGTCTCGGTGGAGTGCATAGGCCCGAGATGATAGGTCGCGATCACGCGTTGCCGCAGCTGCACCATATCCGCGCTCATGATGGTTTTCCGGAACTCGGGCTGGCCGAGCAGGAAAATCTGCAGCAGCGAGTTGTTCGCGGTCTGGAAATTCGACAGCATGCGCAGTTCTTCGATGGTCTGCGGGTTAAGGTTCTGCGCCTCGTCCACCACCAGCAGTGCGCGCTTCCCATGTTGATCGCAGTTTTGAAGAAACTTCTCGATGCGCATCAGCAGCACTGCCTTGCTCACGCTGTCCAGCGGCAGTCCGAAAGAAGCGGCGACCATCTTCAGCGCGTCTTCCGAATTCAGATGGGTATTGACGATTTGCGCCGCGACGATCTTGGACGAGTCCAATCCGCGGAACATGTTACGCACCAGGGTAGTCTTGCCGGCGCCGACCTCGCCGGTAATCACAATGAAGCCTTCGGCCTGCGACAGGCCGTATTGCAGATAGGCCATTGCATGTTTGTGACCCTTGCTGCCATAGAAAAAGCGCGGGTCGGGCCGTAGTTGAAACGGCTTGGCGCTCAGTCCGTAATATGCCTCGTACATCTTGACTCCACTAAAAGCGCATGGTGAGGAATGCCATGATGGCGTTTTCCGTATAGTCCCCTGTAGCCAGTTCCGACGTCAGCATTTGCCGCCGCAGTTCGATGCCGCCGTCCAGCTTTGGCTGAAGCTGGGTTGCAAGGACGAAGCGCAATGCCTTTTGCTTCTGCAGGGCGCCTGTCGTCTCCAGGCGTGTCCTCGCATAGAGCGCGTTGAAGGTTGCGTTCGTCAGGTTGGTCAATCGCCAGTTCCATAAGCCGTTGATGCCTGTCTGCTTCGTATTGGCATCGAGCGCCTGGCTGAATCCGCCGAACAAGGCGTCGGTTCCGCTGAGCGCGGTCTGGGATTTGCGGGACGTGTTGTACAGGCTGACGACGACGGTGTTCTTTGCCCCAGTCACCGCAACCGAAGCCTGCAGGCTTTTTTGCAGGAAGAACTGGTTGCTGAAGTAGTTGACCGATCGTGTCAGGCTGGTTGGTACGCCCGTGCTCAGAATGAAGCGATCGACGGCCCGCTGCCGGGCTACAGGGTCGGGGATGCTGGACAGGAACAGCTGGTTCAGGAAATCCGACGTGCTCGTAGTCGTCTGAATCGCGAATTGCGACTGCGATGTCGTAATGCCTTCGTTGTAGTTGATGCTCCAGACCGTCTGGCGGCTGCGGACGCTCGAATCGAGCATGTAGGTATTGCCGTAAAAGTGCCGGCCCGCGTTGGCGGCGAGACTTGTTCTTTCCGTCGGCCGCCATGCAAAACCGGCCGTGTAGAAACGTCCGCTCGGCGCCTCGCCGGTGATCGATGCATAGTCATACTTGTCGTAGCCGCCGGTTGCAATCAGGTCGAACTGCGGAGTGACCAAGTAGCGGAGGGTAGCCGTGGTGGTCTGGCTGTCGACCGTCTGGGTTCCCACTCTTGCCGCGTCGTTAAAATGATTTTTCGTTTGGCTATGCTGAAGTCCCCAGCCGACGGTCCTGAATGACGGGCCGCTATTGAGGCCTACCGACACCGCGTCGATGTCGGCACCGCTCAGTGCGCCTGAACTGGCAGTGGTGGTGGTACGGGTATAACGTGCCTCCGCTGATGCGGTGCTGCCGAAGTCATGCCGCAAGTAAGGACTGATGGTATATGTGCGCACCGTGGCGCGGTTGCCGGTCACGCTGACGTTATCGACCGGCTGCGGTCCGAACGCAGAGATATTCTGCTGGCTGACGGATGCGCTGCCGTCGACGAAAAACAGTCTGTCGATGAACTCTGCGGTTGCCCTGGCAGCCAACTGGTGGGAGATCCGGTTGCCTTCGCTATCATCGGCATAGCTCTGGAATTGGAGTCCGTACGTTCCGCTGAACTTAAGGCGCGCGCCGGTCGCAGTGACGCTGATTCCGGGAGTGAGTTCGGATATGAAGTCGCTTTTTTCCGCGCCGGACGGCGCAAGCCTGACGTTATCCGTATAGGTGCCGCGGGCGCTCACGGTGGGCGCAATTCTCCATTCGGCGGCCTGCGCGAAAGCCGGCCACATCACCGCTGCGATGACGAAGGTCGATGCAAGGGCAGGGGAGGGCCTGGCGCGCCCGGAAACGGGAGACGGGTTATTTATAGTAAGAGTAATACCCATAATTGTCTCCGCCCGGGAATGCCTTGGACTTGTTGTAGACGAGGTTGACATTCGGGCACGCCTCGATCTGCCTGAGTGCATTCTTGAGCGCCTTTTGCGTTGTACTTTCTGCTTCCACTACCATGACGATCTGGCCCATCTGGCTCGCAAGAGCGCGCGCTTCGGTCGTCAGCAGCAGTGGAGGGGAATCGAAAATCACGATGCGATCCGCATAGCGGCTGGCGATTTCGTCCAGCAGCCTGCTCATCGCCTGACTGGCCAGCAATTCGGTCGAATGTCGATGCGCGGGCCCGGCCGGGAGAATGCTCAGCGTATTGACGTTGGTCTTCAGCAGGACGTCCTGCACCTGAACATTGCGGTCGAGGAGGATATCCATCAGGCCCGACTCGGGCTTGAGTCCAAGGGTGCGCAACACCGAAGGCCGGGCGACGTCGGCGTCGACCAGTAACACAGTATGGTCCATCTCCATGGCGATGCTCATTGCCAGGTTGATCGAGGAAAAGGTCTTTCCTTCGGAGGGCAGTGAGCTGGTCACCATGATGAGATTGCTGCGCTTCGATTTCGCCCCTTCGCTGGCGATGCGATCGAGCAGTGTGCGCTTGATTGCGCGGAACTCTTCCGCAACCGCGCTTCTGCCGCCGTCGGGCGTAATCATTCCCTGTTCCTGCAGCCTGGCGAGATTCAGTTCTACGCGTTTTTTAGAAGCCGGGCCTGGCGGGATGGGCGCGGCAGGTTGGACGATGGGTGGCACAGGCTCCAGCTCCACCGGATTTTTCCGAGGTAATTCAGGCTTCGGCGCCATGTCGCGCGCGGAAGTCTGTCCAAGCCTATTGGCCGCTTTTTCGATGATGCCCACTCTGTCTCCCGATTCTGTTGCGTCGTACTCGTCTTGATGTCTAGAGTTTGATCAGCATCATGCTCATCGCTCCGCCGAAGGCCAGGAGCAGCCCGGCCATTGAGGTGCCATAGGCAAACAGTCCGCGTTTCCTGCGGGACTTTTCCTTATCGGTCCAATGCATGGAGACACTACCCAGTACAGGAAGCCCGGTGACCTCGCGCATCTGTGCAAGGCTGACGAAGGTCGGTCGAACCTGGCTGATCACTAGTCCGACGCCGACGCCGGCAAGCAGCGCAAACAGCATCACCATCGAGAAAAGCTGGGGACGATTCGGTCCTGACGGGCGTGCTGGTACGGTGGGCGGATCGATGATCCTGAAAGCCATCATGTCGGTATTGGATGAGAGATTGTTCGACAGCTTTGCCGATTCACGGCCACTGAGGAGCTTTTCGTAATTTGCCTTGTTGACCTGATAGTCGCGGTTCAGCTGTGACATCTGCGCTTCCACTTCAGGTACGGCACTGCTCATAGCCTTCATGCGCGCATACCTCGCCGAGTACTCATCCACGCGTGCCTTCATTGAGGCGACCCTTGCTTCAGCATCCGATAGCGCAACCTTCAACTGCTGCAGCACCGGGCTATAGTTTTTGCCGATGGTGGCGGGGCCCGTCGGCGCACGTTGCTTCGCCTCTTCCTGTTTGCGAGTCTCCAGTTGGGCGATCAAGCGCTTGTTCGCGACGACGTCCGGGTGTTCTTCGGTATATTGCAAGCGCAGCGCATCGAGATTTTTAATCAATGACTGGATGCGCGAGTCCATCTCCGGATTGCTCACAGATTGTTGTTGTTCAGCC
>JAQGMD010000371.1 GCA_028292565.1 Burkholderia sp.
AACGAGTGAGAATCGATTGGGGCAGCTGCGCGGCTGACCTCACCATCATCGAGCAAGTGGTACTCGTGCGGAATCGTGACCAGCATCCGGAAAGTATCACGACGGTTCGAGCGACCCATGCCGAGAAGGACTGGCAACGTTATCCGCAGCCGTTTTTTCTGAGCGAGCGGGAAGCCAAACTGTTCCAGGATGGCGAGGGCCCGAGCCTGTTCATGTCGCCGTCGCTTCATGTCTCGCGGGACAAGCTCATGACGGCAATCGAGCAGGTAGAGTGCCTATGCGAATGGCTCGAAGAAAAAATGTTTGGCGCCAAGTATCCGTCGCGGATATGCCGCAATTGAGTCGGAGGAAGTGTGGACTCACTCCTCTGGGTCACGACCCACGCGCCAATCAGGGTCGACCATGTCAAGACACCTAGGACTGTATTTCGAAGCCGGTCGGCTCGAAGAAGACTTCGCCGCCACCCCACGAAATTGCTGATCCGTGAATATTGGTTGCCATCACTGGGGACAAGGCCGGTGTAACATTGGCGCCTAGTCACGTACTGCACTTTCACCTCGTACGTGAACGCACCCGTTCTGCGACGTACTCGTATTGGGAGACAATCGCGCAAGCGGCGCGACACCCACAAAGGCTAGGGGTAGGGCATACATGACTGAAGTATCCACATTAGATGATATATCGACGCTCGCCGAGAGTGCGGATTTGGAATTCAAGGCAGCGCAGGGGCGTGATGGCAGAGGAGAGGTTCCAGAGGATTTTTGGAAAAGCTATAGCGCCATGGCGAATGGCGATGGCGGGATGATCTGGTTGGGCATACAGGAAAAGCCGCGTGGCGAATTCCGAGTCGTAGGGATTACTGAAGTAGAGCGGGTGCGCAAAGCGCTTTGGGACAATCTGCACAACCGCAAGCAGATTAGTGTCAACTTGTTAAACGAGCATCAAGTGCAACCGATGCTAATCGAGTGTAAAACGGTGTTACGGGTGGAAGTGCCCCGTGCGTCGCGCCAAAACAAGCCGGTACATTTGGGAATGAACCCGTTTGGCGGCACATATCTCCGTCGGCACGAGGGCGATTATCCTGCCGAGGAGGAAGTCGTGCGCCGGATGTTGGCGGAGCGAGTCGAGGATTCCCGCGACGAGCGAATCCTGAAGGGTTTCGACTTCAGCGATCTGGATATGGATACGGTAGGCCGCCTACCGCAACCGTTTTGCAGCGGTGAAAGCCGGCCATGTATGGACCGATTTATCGGTTGCCGATTTTCTTGAGCGCATAGGCGCGACTGGCAAAAATCGAGACGAAGGCTATTCTGGGCTGCGACTCGCGGGGCTGTTGATGTTTGGTCGAGCCGAGGTGATTCGTGATGCGCTGCCTCATTACATGGTCGATTATCAGGAGCGGTCCGAGGCCCGGGCCGAGCTGCGCTGGATCGACCGGCTGGTACCGGACGGCAGCTGGTCCGGCAATTTGTACGATTTTTTCCGGAAGGTCTACCAGAAGCTCACAGCCGATCTGAAGGTGCCGTTCCAGTTGCAGGACGGCCAGCGCATCGAAGATACGCCGGGGCATGAGGCCTTGCGTGAGGCCTTGGCCAACACACTGATTCATGCCGATTTTTCTGGGAGAGTATCGGTGTTGGTAGTGAAGCGACCCGATATGTTCGGTTTTCGTAACCCCGGCCTGATGCGCATGCCGATTGAACAGGCGGTGGCGGGTGGGACCAGTGACTGCCGTAATCGCCGTTTGCAAACGATGTTCCAGCTTGTAGGTTACGGCGACCATGCCGGGTCGGGTTTGCCGAAGATCTATCACAATTGGGCCGGCCAACATTGGCGACGGCCGGTGTTGTACGAGAAGCGCGAGCCGGAGCAGACACTGATGGAGCTGCACATGACCAGTCTGCTGCCGCCCCAAGTAGTGGCTGAACTGGAGACGCACTTAGGTGCCGAATTTGCCAATCGATCTGGGCCGGAGCGTCTCGCCCTGGTAACGGCGGCGACTGAGGGCATGGTAAATCATACTCGCCTCCGTGAAATTTCCACCGATCACCCTACCGACATTTCCAAGATGTTATCGCGCTTGGTGAAAGACGGCTTGCTCTTGTCAGAGGGGGTCGGCCGAGGAATGGTGTATTTCGTGCCGTGGCAACAAAGTGCTCGGGCGTCCTTGTTTGATATTGAACCGTCAGGTTCGTTACCTCCGGAGTCCGGGCCGATACCTCCGGACCTACGCCGAGCATCTCCGGAGGTAAGAGAGACAGCTCAGGAGGTAAACGTCGAAACCCGCGATGCCGGCGATATTCTTCAGCTGGAATGGTCGGAAATCAGTCCGGCTGAACAGCATACACTGTCCGACCTGGCAACAGCCGTAAGCAACCGGCCACGCGTCACTGCTGAAATTCTGCGTGCGACGGTATTGCGTTTGTGCACGGGTCGGTTCTTGGGCTTACGGGTATTGGCCCAGCTATTGAACCGTAATCCAGACGATTTACGCAAGCGGACGTTGACCCCGATGGTGGATGAAAAATTGCTGAAGCAGGCATTCCAGTCGAGTAATGACCCGCGCCAAGCCTATACCGCTAATGCGACGGCGCAGAACAAAGACACAGCGGAATAACAACGTAGGTCGAGCGTTTCGTGATTACTGGGCCGCTATATTGGCGGTCTGCTAAAACGACGAAGATTATCGCGTCATGTCGGTTGGAGGGAAGCCGACCAGCTGCGTGTCGGCCAGCACCCGGCATCGCAGGTCCACGAATTCACCGCAAGAGTTTGGAAGCAACGTTTCGTCCAGAATCCGTTGCGTTCCGATCTACATCATCACGCCAGTCGAAACAACTACACCGCTGACTGACCGGTTACAGTGTAAGAAACCGCTTCCGACATACATCGCTTAGTTCTTTGCCAAATACGCATCCAATTTATCAAAGGATCCGGTCCAGCCCTGAGTCATGCCGCCTTTTGACTTGATGAAGATGTCGAGTTCTTCACGCGTTGTGGCTCCGTGAGCTTCCCAAGTCACGGTCACGCGAGTCCGGTCCGTCCCCTCCGCAGTCAGTTCCACGGTCGTCAGCATGGTTTCCGGCCAAGTGGGAGTCATCGGATGACGAGAGACCTTCTCGTTCTCATCACAGAACTGTTGGGTATAGACGATGCGGCCGGGTTTCTCCATTTGTAAATATTCGGCTCTTCCATAAAATTTCACATCTCCGCCAGCCATGAAATAGAAGGTATTTCCGCCGGGTTTGATGTCGGACCGGATGAATTCCATATCAAACCCCGTAGGGGCCAGCCACTGTGAAAAGTGTTTTGGATTCGTCCACATCTCGAACATCAGTTCAATGGGCGCATCGAAGCTTCGATTAATAACGAACTTTTCCTTGCCGGACGATCCTTTTTCCAGGTATTCCGCAAGCCGATCCCAGGTAGCATCGCCGCCTGCTTTCTTGATAAATTTTCGCGTCTCCTCAGCAGCTTCCGGAGTGGGCAGCGTCATGCTCATGTCCATCGTGGTCCTGCCCTGGACTTCAGAGAAAAGAACTGTCACCCGGAACAGAGGAGGCCGGTCATCATTGCCGCCGTGGTCGTAAACCAGTTTGGAGCGATTTTCGACTTCGAGGTAAAGCGTCTTATTGGGGTAATCGACGCCATCGGGACCGTGCATGGTGTAGCTCCAGCTGCCTCCCGGTTTTAAATCCTTGCTATGGGTGGTGAGGGTAAAGCCGCGCGGTCCCCACCATTGCGCCACCTGCTCCGGATCGGTCCATGCGTCCCAGACAGCTTGAACAGGAGCATGGAATGTCCGGGTGATTCTGATCTCGTTGGATCTATTTTTTGCGGTCATTTTTCTTTCCTTTCTCATCCTCTGTAGGTGTGACAGTTTTCAAGTAGGCATCGAGGCGGTCAAAACTCTCCTCCCAAAACATTCGATACTGTTCCATCCAGTCCGCCATGTCCTTGAATGCGGCCCCGTTGAGTTTGCAGGGACGCCATTGGGCTTGCCGGGTTTTGGTGATGAGGCCGGCTTTCTCCAAAACTTTAATGTGCTTCGTGACCGCAGGCAGACTCATGTCTTTCAGAAACGGCTCGGCCAGGTCAGAAACGCTGGCCTCCCCTTTACATAGCTGAGCCAGCATGGCCCTTCTGGTCGGGTCAGCGAGTGCCGCGAATGTCTGGCTGAGGTTGTCGTGCATCCAATTTCACCGCAAAGTTAATTAACGTGTTGGTTAAATATAGGTCGGGCCGTAGCTCATGTCAAGGGTGCCGGAGGGGGGCGACTCACGCACTAAGGCACCGCGCAGGAATAAGTTGGTCAATTTTGCTGGCCGTAGCGGGCGCGTTGCAGAGAGCCTGTTCTTCTTTTTGCTTGCGAACGTGTTGCTCGTCGTCGCCATAGCTCGCTATGGCTCCTCCTCACGCCTTGCACCGCATCCCGCCACGGCCGCCAAATTGCCCAACTTATCCCTGCGCGGTGCCTAACGAGGCCCGCCTCGCCTACCGGGTGGTGACAGACCGAACGGTCGATAGCCATATCAAGAACCTGCGCCGCAAGCTCGACCAGGTGTCGCCGGATCATGAACTGATACGCTCGATTTATGGCATTGGATACAAGTTCGAGGCGTAAAGAAAAATCCCATCGTGGCCGGAGCTACGTTCTAGTCCACGATGATCCCCGCCTCCTTGACGACTTTTCCCCAACGCTCGTGTTCCTGAGCCATGTATTGCGTCATTTCCTGAGGGGTGGAGACGCCGACCTCGACGCCGGCCGCCGCGAACGCTTTTGCTGCATCGGGACCGGACATCACTTTCCCGACTTCCGCATTGAGTTTATTGACGATCTCTTTCGGTGTTCCGGCCGGCGCTAACAGGGCCAGCCATACTGTCGCGTCGTAGCCTGGCACACCTGATTCCGACAGGGTTGGCACATCCGGGAGCAGCGGACTGCGCTTCGCCGTGGTCACGGCCAATGCCTTGAGCTTGCCTGACGGCACATAGGCTATGGCATTAGGCACGCCTGCAAAACTGCTTTCGACGATGCCGCCGACCAGATCCTGCGCAGCCATGTTGCTCCCCTTGTAGGGCACATGCTGCATCTTCAGTCCCGTCATCGCAGCGAACAGTCCGCCCATCAGATGCTGGGAACTGCCGTTGCCGGAAGACGCATAACGGATGCTGTCGGGCTGAGCCTTCGCCAGCGCAATGAACTCCTTCACATTATTGGCTGGCACTTTTGGGTTGATCAATAACACATACGGCGAATCAACCAGTTTGGAAACGGCGACAAAGCTGTTGATGGGGTCATACGGCACGTTCTTGTACAGCCATGGGCTGATGACGTGCGTGGTCGAGACCATGACGAGCGTGTAACCGTCGGGAGCGGACTTGGCGACAAAGTCCGTCCCGATGGTAGAGCCCGCTCCCGGCCGATTTTCGATGATGAACTGCTGGCCCATGGCGACCGAGAGCTTTTGGCCCATCAGCCGGGCGACCACATCGGTGAAGCCGCCGGGAGCGAAGGGGACGATCAGTTTTACTGATCGGGTTGGATACGACTGCGCCTGTGCTTCGACCGAAAGCGCAGACAGCGAAAGAACCATGCCTAAAACTGACGAACTGAAAGACAATTTCATAATTTATCCTGTGCAGGAAAGACCCGACATCGAAAAACTATCCATTCCCTTTGTTGCAGTTATCAAGGGAGAGCGCAGCTACCCCTTGAAGACTGGTTCGGGCATGGTGAAGAAGCTGTGCAGGAGGTGGTAAACCGTCTTGTAGTTCTTCTGCTGGAAGCTCGCGTGCGAGATCCCCTCCATGACACTGAACTGCTTATCCATGTTGGGCAGAAGCGTGTAGAAGTGGATCAGGTCGTCCATGCCTGCGATGCCGTCGTATTCGCCGCGCAGAATGATGGATGGGACTGTAATTTTCTCCGGGTCGATCAATGGCAACTTCGAGCACATATCGACGTAGGTCCCTGTGGGCACAGAGTCATCCAAAGTGAGGATGGCATCGGCAAAGGCATTGATGGTGTTCTCATCGGCCGTCCCGGGATGATCGCGATTGAAAATGCTGTGCACGAAATCGCGGTCGATCGGACGGCGGTTCATTGCTGAAAATTCCGCGAGCCTCTTTTTCCGCTGCTCCAGTGTCGGGCTGCCGTCGCCGGTCCATACAAACGCGTCAAGCGCCAGCCTTGCCACCCGCTCAGGATGCCGCTGGGTGAATAGTGCCGCCTTCAGCGCGCCGGACGAAATGCCGTAGACCAGCAGTTTTTCGGCGCCGGTTTTTCCCAGGATGTATTCGGCGCCTGCGGCGAGATCGTCCGCACCATTGCTGATGTCAAAATTGATCGGCCGGTCCTTGTCGGAACGACCATACCCTTCATTGTCCATGCACCAGGTATTGAATCCGCGTGCCGCGAACCAGTCCATCACCGATGAATCCGCTCTTCCGGGCACATGCAGGTCGAATGTTGGCTGCGATGCCATGGACGAACCGTGAATAAAAAGTATGGTCCCCGCTGGCACGCTCGCTGATGTGGGCTTCTCCCACAAGAACAGATTCACATCTTTTTTCTTGATCCAATGTTCTTTGCCGCCGGTCCACTGCACATTACTCATTCATGTCTCCAAAAGTTTGGACCTTGTTATCTGGTTGTCCTGGCCCGGTTGATATGCGTTGCTGCGCTCGCCGTACAAAATGGCGTCGATTCATTACACCCTGCGATGAAAGGCAGGTGCAATACCACGTTTATGGGATATTGCGGAGGCCCTATGGGGACGCGCGAAACTATTTGACGGCCAGCAACCACTCATTGTTACCCGGACTTGTTCCGGAAACGTTGCAAATAGGAAATTAGAACTACTCATGATCAAATATAACCAGCCAACGACCATGTTGTTGTCCGATTGCCTGTTCGACGACTATGGCGTGTCCGACCATCATCGTCATGAATATGACTTCGAGTGCTATCTCGCGCTGCCTGATCTGTATGCCCTGTGCGTGATCGACGAGCAGGCCCATCCGGAAAAAATGGTCGCGGCGATGATGATCAAAACTAACGTCCCGTTCGAAGACGACCGTTTTCTCGATGGCGTCGTGACCATCATCGGTGCAGTGCCGCATCTGCACGCCGTGAGTAATCCGCATACCACCGTTCTTCCGGTACCGGTCGAAGCGGGGTCTCCGATCCCGATGTCTGAAGTGCACGCGCTGGATGTGTTTCGCCAGCTCTGGGCCGAGCATCAGACGACGCAGATTTTGCGCATGTCGGTCTGATTCCATGCGTGCCGCGAGCCCGATTCCGGCAGAAATCCACGCGGTCGGGGAGCTACGTGTAGGCTACTGCGTCCTTTATCCTTGCCAAACGTTGAACGATGCGTATTCGGTCGCGCGTGCTCATCCTTGTTCTTGCCGTAGTTTTGCCCGCACTTGTCGCTGCGGGGCTTGGCATCGGCTACGTCTATTCCGAGGCGCAAAAATCGTATCGGCAGAGCATGCGCGAAACTACGCGCGCTCTCGCACTGGTGGTCGACAAGGAGATAGCCGAGCGAGAGGCTATCCTGCGCATCCTGGCGGCCTCGCCCTTCCTCGATGAGGGCGACATCGCGAACTTCTACACGCTGGCAAAGAGAATGGCTCCTGCGCAGGAGACGACGGTTATCCTTTCCGACGCTTCCGGGACGCTCCTGTTGAATACGCGTCTCCCTTTCGGTATAGGAAAACAACCGCGAGTGGCGGAGATCCAGGAATTGCGACGCCGCAAGGATCCGCACGCGACGGTGGTTTCCAACGTCTATTTCGCACCGGTCGGAAAAAACTTCAGCCTCTCGGTTGAGGTGCCTGTCGCGCGCGATGGCCGTATTCTTTATTACCTCGAGATGGGCGCGTTCGCCAGCCACCTGCAGGAAGTGTTTGAAGACCAAAAATTGTCACCGTCATGGACGGGCATGATAGTCGACAGAAACGGCGTGGTGGTCGCCCGCAGCAAAGATCCGGAGGCCTATGTAGGCAAGCGCGTCAGGGAAAGACTCGTACAACAGATTCAAACCGCGCGAGAAGGGTTTCGCGAAAGCGCAAATTCCCTGAGCGGAGAGCAGGTGATCGTATTCTTCAGTCGCGCGCCTGATTCGGAATGGAGTTTCGTCGTCAGCGTGCCGCAGAGCGAAGTACGCGGCGCTGCCGTTCGGGCAGCTGCCATGGTCGCCGGCATTGCGCTGCTCCTCCTCGGCCTGGCTGTGGCCGGCGCGTATATCGTTGGCCGCAGTACTGCCAGGCAGATCGAGGCATTGCGCCTGGGAGCGGAACAGCTCGGGCGAGGCGAATCCGTCGCCGTCGAGCACTCGGGCATTGTGGAAATGGATGCGGTTAACTCCGCGATGGTCCGGGCCAGCACTGAAATCGCTCAATGAACAAATGAATCCCACGGAATCCTGACGCGCCCCACTGTTCCCGGCATTCAACGATGTTGACCGCCAGCACCCCTACGCGACAGAGCGATTGATGTTGGCTATTATTCGCCTTTGTTTAGCACCCCTACATCGAATCAACTATGGAATCCTCACTGAACGAACTCCCAATGACCGTCCTGATGACGCCCGACATGGCCAATTTCTCCGGCAATGTTCACGGTGGCGCCATTCTTAAACTCCTGGACGGGGTTGCCTACGCCTGTGCAAGTCGTTACGCCGGCTGCTATGTGGTGACGTTGTCGGTTGATCAGGTCATCTTCCGCCAGCCTATCCATGTTGGCGAACTGGTTACCTTCCTGTCTTCCGTAAATTACACCGGAAGAACATCCATGGAAATCGGCATCAAGGTGGTCACCGAGAATATCCAGAACCGGTCGGTCCGCCATGCGAACAGTTGCTACTTCACAATGGTCGCTGTCGACGAAAACAGAAATCCGGTTCCCATCCGACCGCTAGACCTGGTCACGGAGGAGCAGAAAAGGCGCTTTCAGGCCGCGGAGCGGCGCCGGGACCTGAGGAAAGCGGTCAGGTAGGGAAAAGACGCAGGGTGCGCATGGCGCACCCTGCATCCGTCCAATAATTCAAGTCTGCATTAAGACTCAGACGCCGCCCTGGAGTCCATCATTATGCCGACTTTCGTGGCGAAGGCATCCAGTTTGAACGGCTTGGTCAGCAGCTCCATTCCCGGTTCAAGTTTCCACTTCTCGAGCGACGTGACCTCGACGTATCCGGTGATGAAGAGTACTTTCAGGTCCGGACGCAGCGCCCGCGCGGCATCGGCGAGCTGCCTGCCGCTCATGCCATTGGGAAGGCCGACGTCGCTGATGAGCAGGTCGATACGCTGCGAGGATTGCAGGATACGAATGGCAGCCGGCCCGTCCTCGGCTGTGACTACCGAATAACCGAGCTCTCCCAGCATTTCGGTGCCCAGCGCCCGTATCGGCGCTTCATCGTCCACCAGCAGTACCGTGGACGTAGTCGCGGCTCGCGGTGCCGCGTGCCGATCGTGTTCAGCATGCCGGGTGTCTTTTGCGCCGGTATGCCGCGGCATGTGTATGCGGACCGTCGTGCCTTTTCCTGGTTCGGAATGAATGCGTATGTATCCGCCGGATTGATTCACGAAGCCATAGACCATCGAAAGACCGAGGCCGGTTCCCTGTCCAAGCGGCTTGGTAGTGAAGAAAGGGTCGAAAGCACGGGCCAGCACCTCCGGCGTCATTCCGGTTCCGGTGTCGGTGACACTCACCGCGACGTATTCCTTTTGTGCGGTAGCTGCATCCGGCGCGGGCGCATCTTCGGAACGGGTATTGCATGTTTCGAAGATCAGCTTCCCGCCGTGCGCCATCGCGTCACGGGCATTGATCGCGAGGTTCAGCAGCGCGTTTTCAAGCTGGTGGGAATCGCACATCGTGGACCATAGGTCGTCAGCGAGGACCGTGTTCACCTGAACCCCAGGCCCGACGCTGCGCCTGATCAGATCCTCCATGGAGAGGACCAGGCGGTTCATGTCGGTCGGCTTCGGATCGAGCGCCTGGCGACGCGAGAATGCCAGCAGGCGGTGGGTTAGCGCCGATGCCCGGTCGGATGAGGACATGGCGGACCGGATGTAGCGCCCAAGATCGGCTATCCGTCCCTGGTTGATGCGTATTTGCATCATCTCCAGGTTGCCTACGATCCCGGCCAGCAGGTTGTTGAAGTCGTGCGCGATGCCGCCGGTGAGCTGGCCGACGGCCTCCATTTTCTGGGCCTGGCGCAGCTGGTCATGGGCGATCTCGAGTTCTGCAGTACGCGTCGCGATACGCTGCTCCAGGGTTTCGTTGAGCTGCCGTAGCGCCTCTTCCGCGCCACGCCGCTCGTTCGCCTCAAGTGTCAGCGCATCGTTCGACTCTTTAAGGGCGGTCGCACGTTGCTCCACCTCGTTCAACATGCCGTTAAAGGCGTCTACCAACACGCCAACTTCATCTTCAGTCGACTTTTTCGCGCGCAGCGAAAAATCGCGGCTGACCATGACTTTGCGTGCGATATCCGTCACCGCCAGAATCGGCCCGGTAATCGCCGCCTGCAGCCAGGTGGAGATCAAGGCCGCCACGACCAGGCTGATGCCCATGACCGCCACCAGGATGGCCAGGTAACTCATCGTGCGTTCAAACAACTGGTAGCGCGCCTGGATATACACGGTGCCGACAGTTTCCCCGTTCCGCTGGATCGAATGAAAGACCTTTATGTCGTCGCCCTCGATGGAGTAGCTCCGGCCTTGCGGAAGGTGCGGATACGCGGGCCGGGAAGACCGGCCGTTGGAATAGGTGGCAAACAGTTTGCCGTCCGGCAGATAAATGGCGGCCGCCAGTATGCGCGGGCGGGCCCTGAGCTGCTCCAGGTTTTCCTGCGCCACCTTGGGATCATTGAACTCCAGCGCCGGTGCGCTGACCCGTCCCATGATGTCCGCCTGCGTCGTCAGGTCATTGACCCATGATGTCCGGTAATCCCTGATGTTGTAAATCAGCATGGACGTGGCGGACACCAGCAGCGCCATGAAGGTGGTCGCCAGGACCACCAGCATCAGTTTGCGCGATATGGATCGCCTGATCGCCGCAATCATGGTCGGCTCGCTCTCGATACGGAGAGTGCGACAGACAACATCCTTGAACTGACCCGCAAATCAGCACGCTCTATCGCGTCCAGCGATACCTCAAAGCGCACACGTTCCTCAGCCAGCCGGAAATTGATCATGCTTCCTTGCTCCAGTGCTCCTTCAGTTTCGGTGACCGTCACGACAGGCTGCTTTTGCACCGATTGGAGCAACTGCCGCTGCCGGGCCCGTTCGTCGCGTCCGATAAACAGCATGTGTATGCCTGATATCGGCTCTGCAGCTTTCAGTTTCCTGACGATTAACGGCCTGTTGTTGACGGTACGCCCCGCCGAAATCCTTGACAGCTCGTCCGCGATATCGTCTGCACCGACAATGCCGATTACATAGGGGGAGGCGGCCGTTTCAAACGCCGGCGGCGGCCATTCAACATATCCGATAAACCTGTAAAGGGAGGCGGCCTTTACCTGTTGTTCAACCGTGATGCCGTTGCCATCGCCAGGCGCAGCCCGCGCGACCGGGCCAATGCCGAATGCGCACAATGCGATGCAGAGCATCAGGGCAAG
Source organism: Burkholderia sp. (assembly GCA_028292565.1). The sequence continues at coordinate 11,625 of JAQGMD010000371.1, forward strand.
GGTGAAATACCGCAACGCTGAATGACGGTGCCGGAGCGGATGCCCGGTAGGGGAATGGTTCAGACGCGCCATAGCAGTTTGAGAAAGACGCTGCGTTCAAACTCGCTCCTGGCGGGCGCTCCACCCAACTCCGGATGAGATGGATCCAGGAGGTTTTGGCCAACAACGGAAAATTCCAGATTCTGCCGGAGCTTCCATCCAAAACGGACATCCATCGCGGTATACGCCGGCACTAAAGGCCTGCGTAAACTTCCGACGCGGCGAACAGTCAGGTCGAGTTCCTTGTTTTCCGAAATGTCGTAGGACGAGCGCAGCAGCCAATGATGGCTAGGATCGCTGTTGGCCAGACCGGTTGTTCCCGAGGTGTCGGTACTCCCCGGCTTGAGCTGCGTCTTGATGTTCTGCGCCACTAAACCGCTCGATAGCCGCCAATCCGGGGTAGCCTGCCAGCTTCCCCACATTTCAAGGCCGCGCGTTCTTCCTTCGGCTTTATTACTAAATACCCTGTCTAGGCCACTCGCATTGCCCTCGATGGTGCGCAGCTTGTCATAAAAAGCGTAAAAGGCTGTCGTCGAAAAGGTGACGTCTGACGTTGGCTGTACCCGGTAACCAACTTCGACCACCTTTGCAACCTCCGAAACAAAGTCTGGTCCGCCGGCGATGACAAAGTGGGGCGCACCGGCGACCACTAACGGGGCTGACGGGACATAAAAATCCCGATCTATACGCGACGGCGAACGAACCGAGCGTGAAGCCGAACCCCAGACCAGATGATTCTCGGCCGGCTTGTAGGCTATCCGCAGTGTCGGAAGGACTTCCGTTCCCGTGTAGTTGTTGTCTTCAAGCTTGATCCCGCCGGTGATGTGCAGGTTTTTCAGGATCTCGATCTCGTCCTGCACGAAGACATTACCCCAATGCATATTAAGGGCGCCCGGAAGAAATCCGAATGCGCGGTCATTCCGGACGCGATCTTGCGCGACGCGATAGCCAGCGCCGTACACGACGTTGTGAATCGCAGCCAACCGAACTGCATGCTGGAATTCGAGATCCAGCGTGTGCAGGTGCTCGACGAATGCGTTCGGCTGATTTCGCTCCGTATAATCCCAGTAGGCTTGCAAGCTGATGTCTGAACCGCCCGCAAGCTTTCTGTTCAACCGGCCTACCAGGTTTGCGCCGGCGATTTCAATGTTCTGCGTCCCTTGCTGGTGCAGCCTTCCGGTGTATGCATCGCCATGCAGCGTCACGCCGTCGGTCCGATTTCCCCAATCGGTACGGAATCCGGTCTGGCGCCGTTGCCACCCTGTCAGGACCGATGTTCCAGCGGCATTTTGCGTATCGTCGTTGTCCGCGTATTTGCCATAGACGCGATAGTGGCCGCCGTTGTCGAGCGCCCCGCCATAACGCACCACGCCGTTTCTTTCCTGCTTGCTCGCGCCGGTCGCGACCAGGCCACCCTGGGTAGTACTCGCCGACTGCGTAATCACGTTAATCACGCCGTTCACCGCATTTGCGCCCCACAACGTGGCGCCCGGTCCGCTGATTACCTCAATGCGCTCAATGTCTTCAAGCACCACATCCTGCGCGTCCCAGAATACGCCCGAGAACAGCGGCGTATAAACGGTACGGCCGTCGATCAGCACTAGTAACTTGTTTGCAAAAGGGCTGTTGAACCCGCGCGCGGTGATTGCATAGTTTCTTGCGTCGACACGCGCAACTTGCAGGTTCGGGGCCAGCCGGAGGGCTTCAGGAAGAGTAGTTGCGCCTGAACGCCGGATTTCATCGGACGTAATGACGAAAATGGAGGCCGGAGCGTCCGCCAGCGATTCGGACTTTTTTGAAACCGAGATGACGCGGATATTAGCCAGTTCCTCCAGGCTTAACTCAGCAAGGTCCCGCGAGGCCGGTATCGCCGCCTGGACCGGTATCGCGGCCATCATCAGCATGGTCGCCAGCCACTGCGCCGGTCCGGTAAGTTTTTTGCCCGCGAAGGGGCGCTTTTGGGCTGAATCGGGATTGGCGCAACTTTTCTGACGGCTGTGTTTAGTCATCAAACTTTGAGCGGTATTTGTCAGGTGGAGCGGAACATGCAAGTGCATGCGCCCTGTTATATATGACCGGAACAGCAATAACTCGTGATGCTACCTGAATTTCAGTAATGAAGTCTTCACTGTTTTTTCCGGAGCAATACCATGAATATGGGAGGACAAGGCGGATGTTCGTGTCTGGTCACGCTGCGGTAACAGAAACGTCATGCCCGGGTAATAGCCAACCGTTAACATCGCTTCGCAATTCGATTTCGTAATCGTTCGTCCATCTTGATTACGAATAGAAATTAATGGAGAAGCCATGATCCAACTAAACGCTGTCTCGGTGCGATTCGACAATTTCGTCGCGCTGCATCCGACATCCCTCTCATTTCATCAAGGGCATTTCACCGTCCTGCTCGGCGCGTCGGGAGCCGGGAAATCGACATTGCTGCGCTGCCTGAACATGATGAACGAGCCGCATGGCGGCAGCATCGACATCCTGGGTATCGGCGGCCTCCGGAACAGAAAGGCGCTGCAGGCGCATCGCCGGCAGATCAGCAGCGAGTTGGCATTGCGCGCGCTCCTGCGCAACAACCTCGTCTGATCCTGGCTGATGAGCCGGTAGCCAGCCTTGATCCTGCGACCGCAGACAAGGTGTTCGCGCTGTTACACCGGATCTGCAGGGAAGACGGCATCTCGGCGGTGGTCAGCCTGCACCAGGTGGATCTGGCCAAACGCTACGCGGACCGCATCGTCGGGCTGGCCCAGTGCAAGGTGGTATTCGATGCAGCCCCGGATCAATTGAACGAGGTACAGGTTGCCCAATTGTACGAACAGCGGCCCCCAATCGCCGGGTCGGAATCACCACGCCCATCTCGCATCCCGGTATTTCCACTGAATCTCGCAACCGTAGAAGAATGAACATGGAAAAATTATTTGCCATCCTGAGCCTGGCGACGCTGGCGCTACTGGGAAACACTGCGCATGCCGCCCCCAACCCCGACCCTGATACGCTGAAGGTTGCGCTGCTGCCGGATGAAAATGCATCGACGGTGATCAAGAATAACCAGCTGCTGAAAGCGCTGCTGGAAAAAGAACTGGGCAAAAAAATCGAACTCATCGTTACCACGGATTATTCGTCGATGATTGAAGCGATGCGCCATGGCCGCCTCGACCTGGCCTATTTCGGTCCGTTGTCCTATGTATTGGCCAGGCAGAAAAGTGACATCGAACCGTTCGCGGCGATCAAGCAAAAGGGCAGTACGACGTATCAGGCAGTATTGATCGCGAATACCGGCGCCGGCATCAACAAGATCGAAGACATCGCAAATAAGAATGTGGCGTATGGCGACAAGGCATCCACTTCCAGCCGTCTGATCCCCAAATCGCTGCTTGCCGAGAGCGGCCTGAAAGGTGGCGTAAATTATCGCGAGCACTTTGTCGGCGCACACGATGCGGTTGCCTTGGCAGTGCAAAACGGCCACGCCCATCAAAGTCTCCATGCAGCTAGGCAGCACGGAAGCGGTAAAGCACGCAGTGCATGCCGGGCTCGGTATCTCCCTTGTAATGGCAGCGGCAGTAGAGCATGAGGTAAGCAATGGCTGGCTGCGCGCAATACCGATCGACGGCGAGCCGCCGCGCAAAGAGATCTATTTGATCCGACGTGAAGGCGAATCGCATGATGGACCGGCAATGCAATTCATGAATTTGTTGGGAAGATAATTCGGGCGCGACAGAAAATAAATGAAGGTATGTGTAGGTGTTTCCCGCTTTTACCTGTATATTGAGCTCTGCACTTGCATCAAGTCGTAGTTATTGTCGGTCTCTCTCCCGTCTTGCTCATTACTGGGCAGTCCTGTTTGAATCCCTTCGGTTACATCTCTTGGTTTCTGGTGCGTCCCGGGCATTTGCCCATCCCACAACTTTTCGAAGGAAAAAACATGACTACACTTACCGGCACCGTGAAATGGTTCAACGACGCAAAAGGTTTCGGCTTCATCACTCCTGATGGCGGCGGCGCTGATTTGTTCGCGCACTTCCAGGACATCCAGGCAAATGGCTTCAAAAGCCTGTCGGAAAACCAGCGCGTGACGTTTGAGCGCGGCACTGGCCCTAAAGGCGAGAAAGCCAGCAACATTCGTCCGGTCTAAATACGACATGGCGGCATGAAACATGCGGCCAGCGTAATAATTCATAGTCAGTGAAGGCCGGTAATGCGGCCTCCACTGATAAGCAGTGCGAACATTCTGGCCACGAAGGCACCACGCAGATAGCATGGGTTTTCGAATAAGCCTGGCCACGGCAACCTTGCAGATAGCAAGGGTCTTTGGCGTTCGCACTGGTTAGTGAACTGGCGGCTGAAATACGCGGCCAGCGTAAAAAATTCATAAGTTGGTGAACACCGGTAATGCGGCATTCTCCGACGGCAGTACCAGCACACAGGTCAGGAAGGCACCGCGCAGATAGCATGGGTCTTCGGATAAACCTGGCAGGGGCACCTTGCAGATAGCAGGGGTCAATGGAGCTTGTATTGGGTAGTGGATCGGAGCTCGCCTTGGCGAGCTTTTTGCGTTTACGCCCGGGAAGTCGTGGTTGTGCCCCTCGTACCCGCTTGCACTTTTGTTCCGTGTCAGGCTGCCTTAACGGCAAGCGGCTACAATAGAGTTTGGAATAGGATGTTGATGCGGTTCAACAGCTTTCGGAATGGGAGCGACCGATGCATTACAGTACCGAAGCCATTCGTACCGTCGCCCTGCTCGGACACACGAGCAGCGGCAAGACGAGCCTCGCCGAAGCGCTGCTTCGCCATGCCGGAGCGATCGACAACCCCGGGAGCCTCGAACGAGGAACGACCGTTTCCGACTTCGATCCCCTGGAACGCAAGTACCAGCATTCGCTTTACACCACCGTCCTCAATCTCCAGTACAACGACACCCGGATACATTTGGTCGACACGCCCGGCTACCCCGATTTTATGGGGCAGGCGATCAGCGCCTTGCCGGCGGTGGAGACCGCCGCCGTGGTCATTAACGCGCAGACCGGGATTGAGATGATCACCACGCGCATGATGAACCTGGCAGAGCAGCGCAAGTTGTGCCGCCTGATCATCGTCAGCAAGATCGACGAAGCGGGTACGGATCTGCCTGGCCTGGTGACGCGTATCCAGGCTGCGTTCGGCAAGGAGTGCCTGCCGATCAATTTGCCCGCGGAAGGCGGCGCCAAAGTCGTCGATTGCTTCTTCCATCCGGCGGGCGAGTCCGATTTCTCCTCAGTGGCGGCAGCCCATAGCGCGTTGGTTGACCAGGTCGTCGAAGTGGATGCCGAGCTGACCGCGCTTTACCTCGAGCAGGGCGAAATTGCGCCGGAGCAGTTGCACGCTCCATTCGAACAGGCGCTGCGGGAGGGACACCTCGTGCCGATCTGTTTTGTATCGGCACGCAATGGCGCCGGCATCGGCGAACTGCTGGACGTCTTTGTGAAGCTGCTGCCCAACCCCACCGAAGGCAACCCGCCTCTTTTCTACCGCGAGGATGCCGGCGACGGCGACGGGCACCCGAGGCACAGGGAAATCCGCGCGCAAGCCGATCCTTCAAAACACGTCCTGGCGCATGTCTTCAAGGTCATGGTCGACCCCTATGTCGGCAAGCTCGGCATATTCCGCATCCACCAGGGCACGGTGGTGCGGAACGGCCAGTTGTATATCGGGGATAGCAAGAAGCCATTCAGGGTGATGCACCTGCTTATGTTGCAAGGCAAGGAGCAGATCGAGGTGCCGCAGGGGGTGCCTGGCGATATCTGTGCAGTATCGAAAGTGGAGGACATTGCGTTCGATGCGGTACTGCACGATGCGGCGGAGGATGCGAGCATCCATCTCAAGCCTTTGCCATTTCCGGCCCCGATTTACGGACTGGCAATTGAGCCGAAAAAGCGTGGCGACGAACAGCGCCTGTCGGAGGTCTTGCAAAAAGTCACGGCCGAAGATCCCTGCCTCAAGGTCGAACATCTGTCCGGGACTAATGAAACGGTACTACTCGGTCTGGGCGAACTGCATCTGCGCTGCGCGCTCGAGCGCATGATGGACGTCTATAAATTGGAGATCAACACACGCCCGCCGAAAATCGCCTACCGCGAAACAATAGCCGGCAAGGCGGACGGCCACTTCCGGCATAAAAAGCAGAGCGGCGGCGCCGGCCAGTTTGGTGAAGTGTTCCTGCGCATCGAGCCGCTGCAACAAGGTGCCGGCTTCGAGTTTGTCGATGCAGTCAAGGGCGGCGCAATTCCCGGTCAATTTATCCCGGCGGTGGAAAAGGGTGTACGCCAGGTGCTCGAGGCGGGGCCTCTGGCAGGATTCCCGATGCAGGATGTGCGGGTCACTGTCTATGATGGCAAGAGCCACCCGGTTGATTCCAAGGAGATTGCGTTCGCCACCGCGGGCCGCAAGGCGTTTATCGACGCCGTGCTGAAATCTCGTCCGGTCCTGCTCGAGCCCGTGGTCAACATCGAAATTATGACGCCGGAGGAAAGCATGGGGGACATTGCCGGCGATCTTTCGTCCCGGCGCGGCCAGGTTACCGGCATGCAGGTCGCGTCAGGCGCCATGGTCGTCATTGCCGGGCAAGTGCCGCTATCCGAATTGACGGATTACCAGTCGCGGCTCCATTCGTCTACCGGCGGCCGGGGCAGCTACGCGCTCGAGTTCAGTCATTACGATCCGGTGCCGACTGCGGTGCAGCAGCGGATGGCGAGCCATTACAAGGTAGCGGCGGAAGAATAAGCACATGTAAATGGGGATGGCCCCCCAATTTACCGCGTATGCAGGTTGGGATGCGAATCCCGACATTCGCACTATCTGCGACGCTGGCTCATACACGTCGGGAATGCATCCCAAGCTACAGCCGGGCACACCTTGCCGCCAAGTGAAAGAAGACATGAGCTATCGCACCAGTATAGGTACGGCCGTATACCAGTTCGAGGATCTCAAAAGCCTGATGGCGAAAGCGGGCCCTGCGCGTTCCGGTGACTACCTCGCGGGTATTGCCGCAGCCACATACGAAGAGCGCATGGCCGCGAAGATTGTCTTAGCCGATGTGCCGCTCAGGACATTTCTAAACGAAGCGTTGATCCCCTACGAGAGCGATGAAGTCACACGCTTAATCATCGATCGCCACAATGCCGAAGCCTTCTCGCCGATTAGCCACCTCACAGTCGGCGATTTCCGCGACTGGCTACTACTCGATAGCACCGACACCGCAACGCTTGCAGCAGCAGCCCCCGGCATCACACCAGAAATGGCGGCCGCTGCGAGCAAGTTGATGCGTAACCAGGACCTGATCCTGGCGGCAAAGAAGTGCCAGGTCGTGACCCGCTTTCGTAACACCATCGGATTACCCGGCCATCTCGCGGTACGCCTGCAACCGAACCATCCGACCGATGACTTACGCGGTATCGCAGCGAGCATGCTCGACGGCTTGCTATACGGTGTCGGCGACGCGGTGGTCGGCATCAACCCCGCAAGCGATTCCCTGGCCACGCTGATTCGTTTATGGACCATGCTCGATGAAGTGCGGAACCGTTTCGACATCCCGACGCAGAGCTGCGTCCTCACCCACGTCACGACACAGATCAAGGCGATCGAACAGGGAGCGCCTGTCGACCTGGTGTTTCAGTCGATCGCCGGGACCGAAAAAACGAATAAGAGTTTCGGCGTCTCGCTTTCCATACTGCGAGAGGCCCGCGAAGCCGCGCTGTCCCTGAATCGCGGCACCATCGGCGACAACGTCATGTATTTCGAGACCGGGCAGGGCAGCGCACTCTCAGCCGGAGGACATCATGGTGTCGATCAGCAGACCTGCGAGGCGCGCGCCTATGCGGTCGCGCGGGAATTCAAACCGCTGCTGACGAATACAGTGGTCGGTTTCATCGGACCGGAGTATCTGTATGACGGCAAGCAGATCATTCGTGCGGGTCTCGAAGACCATTTCTGCGGCAAGCTGCTCGGCGTCCCGATGGGCTGCGACGTTTGCTACACCAACCATGCCGAAGCCGACCAGGATGATATGGACACGCTGCTCACCTTGCTCGGCGCTGCAGGCGTGAACTTCATCATGGGCGTTCCGGGAGCTGATGACATCATGCTCAACTATCAAAGTACTTCGTTCCACGACGCACTTTATTTACGCAGTGCGCTTGGCCTGAAGCGTGCACCGGAATTCCACGAGTGGCTGAATCGCATGGCGATCACCGAACCGTCGGGTCGACTGTATGAAGTCGATGCCGGGCACCGGCTATTGCACTATGCGAAGGAGCAAGCGGATGACTAGGTCTAAGTCCATGGTCCAGCTGAACCCGTGGCAGGAACTGCGCGCCTATACGCGGGCGCGTATAGCTCTCGGCCGGGTGGGCTCGAGCCTGCCGACCGCGGAAGTCCTGCGCTTCGGCCTGGAACATGCACGGGCGAGGGACGCAGTCCATCGCGCGCTCGATTTCACGGCGCTGCAGAACGAACTTGCGGCCGGGAACTTCCGCGCGCTGCGCGTGCGTAGCGAGGTGCCGGATCGTCATACCTACCTGGTCCGCCCGGATCTCGGGCGTCAACTGCATGAAGAAGATCGACTACATCTTCAGAACGAACCTATAAAACCGCAACTGGTCGTTGTGATCGCCGATGGATTGTCTTCGGTTGCAGCACAACGCCACGCCATACCGGTCGTTCGGCTTTTGCGTGAACAGCTTGGTGCCGATTGGCGGGATACGCCGATCGTGCTTGCAGAACAGGGACGTGTCGCCATCGGAGATGATATCGGCGAAGCGCTTCAGGCGGAGTTGGTAGTGGTCATGATCGGCGAGCGTCCGGGACTAACATCGCCGGACAGCCTCGGGATATACCTCACCTTCCATCCCAGGGTCGGATGCATGGATAGCGAACGTAACTGCATTTCGAACGTACGCCCGGAAGGGTTGCCTTATCCGCAAGCCGCGCACAAACTCTGCTATCTGATGCGCGAAGCATTGCGGATCAGGCTGACCGGGGTGCGACTGAAGGATGACAGTGGACTGAAGCCATCCAACCCGGTCATTGATACGCGATAAGCGATACTGCGTTATTGGCCGCTGACCTTGTTACCGGTTTTGTCTTCACTTGCATACCGGTTTGTGTCGGAGCCCTGGAAACGGAATTCCTCGAATTCACGACCGCCGACCACATAATTGCCTTCCGCCCGTGCGCGCACCAATTCCTGATATACCTCGGCGCGGGTTTTTTCAGCCGGTGCAGCGGCTACGGCAGCCTTGGCTGAATCTGCGGAAATTTTCTTTGCGAGCGCAGCAACCAGCTCTGGCGTTTCCACACCGCCGGCGACATAAGTGCCGTTGGCTTGCGCCTGCTTCATCTCGGCGACGACTTCGGCGCGGGACTTGGTTGATTTAAAGTTCTCGAGTTCGGGCCATGCTGTGGCTTCGCTTGCGAAGGAGGAACCGGCAGCAAAAACAGCAACAGCAGCGATCAGATTTTTAGCGTTCATGTCATTTCTAAAAAAGTAGTCGTTCATTTTGTAGGCCGGGTGGAAACGAACCCCCCGGCCGGCGTCGGCGAATCGCACTATGTTTGGTTGCATGCGATCGATGGCGTGCATCTTAATCATTGCGCGAAGAATGAACAACAGCACTGTGAGCAATTGATTATTGCTGAGAAAGGAATACTGAAAGCAAGGCATACAGTCAGACGCGCAGGGGCAGGTTGAAGATCGGCTGTCGTTTTATCAATTTTGATGATGAAGTCTGTCCGATATACGTAACGACCCTGCGAGACTTGCGATATTCATTGCTTTCAGCCCGAGGGGTGTGTCATCACTTAAAAGCGCAATCACTTAAACTGATTGTTGCGATAACTTAATATTATTTGAATTGATTGTTCGCAGTCTTTATACTGCAACCAACAGATCTGGCTCACGGACGCGTAATGCGCGCTGGGGCGAGGCCATCGGGGACATACATGGAAATGAAAGTAACGCACGCGCCACCTGAGCAAGCTCAGGCCGAGCCCTTCGTGGGGCGTCCAATGCAGCGTATCGAAGACGCGTCGCTGCTGACGGGGCGCGGACAGTATGGCGACGACGTCGGCGTCAAGCCGGGAACCCTGTACGCCGCAATAGTGCGTTCGCCGCATGCGCATGCGGTGCTCGGCAGGATCGACACCAGTCGTGCAGAGAGCGCTCCCGGCGTACGCGCGGTACTGACCGGCAAGGACATCGCCGACTGGTCGCGTCCCTTCGTGGTCGGCGTCAAGGCGCCGATGGAAATGTGGGCGCTGGCGATGGACCGCGTGCGCTATGTCGGCGACCCGGTCGCCGTGGTGGTCGCTGAATCGCGCTACCTCGCCGAAGACGCCGTAGACCTGATCACCGTCGAGTACACGCAGCTGCCCGTTGCGGTATCCATCGATGATGCGATCCGCGACGACGCCGTCGTGTTGCATGAAGCGGTGGGCTCCAATATCGTCAGCGACCGCAACTTCCGTTACGGCGATCCGGAGTCGGCATTCGCCAACGCCGCGCATTGCATTGAACTCACCGCGCGTTATCCGCGCAATTCCTGCACGCCGATCGAGGGTTCCGTCGTAGTTGCCGAATACCTGTCCGATGAAGAGGGCTACGACGCCAGCTCCAACTTCATGGGACCTTTCTCGCTGCATACCGTCATGGCCATGGCGCTGCGTGTGCCCGGCACAAAGCTGCGGCATCGCACCTTCCGCGATTCCGGCGGCAGCTTCGGCGTCAAACATGCGGTATTCCAGTATGTGGTGCTGATGTGCCTCGCCTCGCGTAAGGCACGCGCGCCGGTGAAATGGGTGGAAGACCGGCTCGAACACCTGGTTGCGCTGACTTCGGCGACAGGCCGCCTATCCACCATCAAAGCCGCGGTCGAAGCCGATGGCCGAATCACCGCGCTTGATTACGACCAGTTCGACGATTGCGGCGGCTACCTGCGCGCACCCGAACCGGCCACCTTTTACCGCATGCACGGCTGCCTGACCGGCGCCTATGCGATTCCCAACCTTTCGGTGCGCAACCGTGTGGTGCTGACCAACAAGACGCCGGCCGGCCTGGTGCGCGGCTTCGGCGGTCCGCAGGTGTATTTCGCGCTGGAACGGCTGATGCAGCGCATCGCTGTCACGCTGAACATCGACCCGGTCGAACTGTATCGCCGTAATTTCATTGCCGCCGATGCGTTCCCGTATCGCGCAGCGGCCGGCGCGCTGATCGACTCCGGCAATTATCAGCGTGCGATCGAGCTGGTGCATGAAGAAGGCGGGCTTGAAGAACTGTATGCGAGGCGCAAGCAGGCGCGCGCCGAAGGCCGCCTGTATGGCATCGGTTTCGCGGCGATCGTCGAACCGTCGATCTCCAACATGGGCTACATCTCCACGGTGATGCCGGCTGCGGCGCGCGCGAAAGCGGGCCCGAAGAACGGCGCAATCGCAGCGGCGACCGTCAGCATCGATCCGCTCGGCGGCGCCACTGTCATTATCGCGTCAGCGCCGGCGGGACAAGGTCACCGCACTGTCTGTGCGCAAGTCGTCGCTGATGTCTTCGGGCTCACTCCCGAACAGATCGCCGTCAATGTCGAATTCGATACACAAAAGGATGCGTGGTCGGTCGCGGCCGGCAACTACTCCAGCCGCTTTGCCGGCGCGGTTGCGGGCACCGTGCACCTGGCCGCATGCAAACTGCGCGACAAGCTGGCGCTGATCGCCGCTGCGCAACTCGGCGGTGACGCTGCCGACGTCGTCTTTGCCGGTGGCAAGGTCTACGCAAAGCATGCACCCGACAACAGCTTGCAATTCCTGCGCATGGCCGCGAGCCCGCATTGGGCGCCCGGCCTGCTGCCGAAGGGCATGGAACCCGGCCTGCGCGAAACCGCTTTCTGGAGTGCCGAACAACTGACCGCGCCGGACGAACAGGACCGGGTCAACACATCGGCTGCCTATGGATTTGCATTCGACGTGTGCGCGGTGGAAGTCGACCGCAATACCGGTCGCGTGCGCATCGACAAATACATCACCACGCACGACGCCGGCAAGATCCTGAATCCGGCGCTGGCCGACGGCCAGATCCGTGGCGCATTCGCGCAAGGCCTCGGGGCCGCGCTGATGGAAGAATTCCGCTATGGCGAGGACGGCAGCTTCCAGTCCGGCACCTTCGCCGACTACCTGGTGCCGACCACCTGCGAAGTGCCGGAACCGACCATCATTCACATGGAAACGCCGTCGCCCTTCACGCCGCTGGGCGCCAAGGGCCTGGGCGAAGGCAACAACATGAGCACGCCGCCGTGCATCGCGAACGCGATCGCAGACGCCCTCGGCGCCAGCGACGTCACGCTGCCTATGACGCCATCGAAGGTGATGGACCTGATCGGCATCGATGACCCGCCGCCGTCCAAACCACAGGCATCGCAACCCGCGACTGCGGCATCCAAAGGCGGCAAAGCGCTCGCGGCCAGAGGCGAAGTCCAACTGCCTGCTGCGCCGGAAGCTGTGTTCGCCGTGCTGCTCGATCCTGTCGCGCTGGCGAAAGTCATCCCGGGATGCAATGCATTGGAACGTATCGGCGAAAACCGTTACCGCGCGGATGTCACCGTCGGCGTCGGCATGATCAAGGCGCGTTACGCTGCCGAGGTCGCGCTTTCCGAACTCGACCCGCCGCGCAGCTTGCGTCTCGCTGGCTCCGGCTTGTCGTCGGTCGGTAGCGCCAGCGGCAGCGGCCTGGTCACGCTGGAGCCATCGGGCACTGGCACATTGCTGCGCTATGACTATACAGCCGACGTATCGGGCAAGGTGGCCGCTGTCGGCAGCCGCATGCTCGAGGGCGCGGCGAAGATCGTTCTCAACCAGTTGTTCGAACAGCTCGGACGTGAAGCGGGCGGCGGCAGTGCGGCTCCGGCAACGACGAGCCGATGGAAGCGGCTGCTGGCGTTTTTTGGAGGTCAGCGATGAAACCGCAGGCATTTGACTATGTACGTCCGGACTCCGCCGAAGAAGCAATCGGCCTGCTGGGAAATTCCGGTCCCGACGCGCGCATCCTGGCCGGCGGGCAGTCGCTGATGGCAGTGCTGAACATGCGCCTCGCGCAACCCAGCATGCTGATCGACATCTCACGCGTGCCCGATCTTAACTATGCGCGCATCAAGGACGGTCATCTGGCGATAGGCGCCGCAGCTACGCAAGCCAGCATCGAATGGCGCGACACGCTCGCGCAAGAAGTGCCGCTGCTGGCACAGGCGTTCCCGCACATTTCGCATTTCCAGGTGCGCAACCGCGGCACCGTTTGCGGCTCAGTTGCACATGCCGACCCTAGCGCTGAATTGCCATTGGCCTTGCTGACGCTGGGCGGGCAGGTCGTGTTGCGCAACAAGAAGGGCCGGCGTGCGCTTGCAGCCGAAGACTTTTTCCACGGCATGCTGATGACCGCGCGCGCCCCGGATGAGCTGGTGGAAGAGGTGCGTTATCCGCTCGCCGCTGCCGGTCACCGATACGCGTTCGACGAGTTTGCCGGCCGCCATGGAGACTTCGCGATTGCGTCGGTCGCCGCCATGGTCGGCCCCGACAGCATTCGTTTCGGAGTCGGCGGCGTTGCCGACCGTCCGCGGGTGAAAGTCTGGCCGCTGCTCAAAGGCGACGACCTGGAAACCGCCATCAACGATTTCGCATGGGAACTGGAAGCGCGAGACGACCATCACGCATCCGCAAAATTCCGCCGGCAACTGGTGCGACGCCTCGGCCGCGCAGTGATCGAAAAGGCTATGACATGAAGAAGTACGCAAAAGGCGACATCATTCGCATCCAACTTACGCTGAATGGACAAGAGCGTTCCGGCACCTGCGAGTCCCGCACGCTGCTGTCCGATTTCCTGCGCGATTCGCTAGGCGCGACCGGCACCCACGTCGGCTGCGAGCACGGCGTCTGCGGTGCGTGCACGGTACAGATCGACGGCGTCGCATCGCGCTCCTGCCTCGCGCTTGCGGTGCAGGCGGACGGACGCCGCATCGATACCGTGGAAGGACTCAACGGCGGACAGGACGGCTTGTCGGACCTGCAGGAAGCATTCCGCCGTAACCACGCGCTGCAATGCGGTTTTTGCACCGCCGGCATCCTGATGTCTTGCGCCGACTACCTGCAGCGCAAGCCGGACCCGAACGAAGAAGAAGTTCGCGAAATGTTGTCCGGACACCTGTGCCGTTGCACCGGTTACACCAACATCGTCAAGGCTGTGCTGGAGACCGCGCAATCACGGCGCGCGCAGCGCGTGCCTGAGTAAAAAATAAACGAGTAGAAAGAGGAGCACACATGCTGGATTTGGGACGCACATTCCTGCAAAGCGTCGAACGCAGTCCGAATGCGCTGGCGATCATCGACGGCGACAAGCGCATGACGTACGCGCAATGGTATGAGCTGATTCAACGTACCGCTGCTGGCCTGCAGGATATCGGTATCGCGCGTGGCGACCACCTGCTGGTAATTTTGCAAAACCGCTTTGAGATGGCAACGCTGCATTGGGCCTGCCAGTTCCTGGGTGCGATCGTGACGCCGCTGAACTGGCGCGCGAAGCCGGACGAGGTTGATTACTGCGCTACCGACGCGCAGGTCAAGGCCATCGTGTACGAAGCGATCAGCGCCGAATCCGTTGCAGCCAGCCCGGTCGCGCAGGCGCTAACCCGCATCGCCGTCGGTGGCGCATCAGGCGGAACGCACGAATTCGCCCAACTCCAGAAGCGCGCGCCCGCCGCGCCTATCCTGCAGGCCACCAGCGACGATTACTCGCTGATGCTGTACACCTCCGGCACCACCGGTAAACCCAAGGGAGTGCCGCGCCGCCACCGGCATGAACGCGCCTCCGCGCTCGCGCACGTTGCACAGAACCTGTATCGACGTGGCGAACGCACGCTTGGCGTCATGCCTCTCTACCACACGATGGGTGTGCGCTCGCTGCTGGCCATGGCGATGGTCGACGGACTGTTCGTCTGTGTGCCGAAGTACGATTCCGGCTATGCATTGCGTTGCATCACCGAGGAACGCATCACCTGCCTGTACCTGGTGCCGACGCTGTATCACGACATGCTCGCGTATCGCGAACAGCACGGCGCCGACGTTTCGTCGGTGACCAAGCTCGGCTTTGCCGGCGCTCCGATGCATGACGCCTTGCTGCAGCGCCTGAACAATATCTTCAAGCCTGACCTTTTCGTCAACCACTACGGTTCATCCGAGGTGTACACCTTCAGCGTCGACCAGGACGCGACCCGCAAGCCGGGCAGCGCCGGTCGCGGCGGCATCAACACCCGCATCCGCGTGACGAAGCTGAATGCGACATCGCCGGATGATCTCGCTGCCGTCAACGAGGAAGGCCAGATCATTGCTGAACTGGCCGGCGACGAAGCGTTCGAAGAATACTGGAACCGCCCCGACGCCAATGCCAAGTCGATCCGCGACGGATGGTATTTCACAGGCGACACCGGCTACTTCGATGCAGACGGCGACCTGTTCGTATCAGGCCGGGTCGACGACATGATCATCAGCGGCGGCGAGAACATCTCGCCGGTCGACATTGAATCGGTGCTTTCGCTGCATCCCGCGGTCGACGACGTCGCCGTTGCCGGCCTGAAGGACGAACGCTGGGGACAGCGCGTGGTCGCCTTCGTCAAGTGCAAAGGAGAAATCGATTCGAAAGCGCTGGACGAACATTGCAAGCAATCGGACCTGCTCAATTTCAAGCGTCCGCGCGAATACGTTTTTGTTCGTGAAATCCCGAAGTCCCCGGTCGGCAAGGTGCTGCGGCGCAAGCTGGTCGCGGGTGAATATGAACCGCTGGTTATCGATAAAAACAAAGCATAAGAGGTGTGATGATGAATGCAAAGACCAAGCCCGACACCCCGATCCGCGACTTGCGTGAATGGCTCACCCGCCTGACCTCCACCGGACGCCTCGCGGTCGCCCGAGACAACGTGCCGCTGAAGCATCGCCTCGCCGCCATTTCCAAACGCCTTGACGGCCGCCAGGCAGTGTTCTTCCCGAAACCTGACGGCCATGCCATTCCGGTCATCTCCGGTTTCATGTCGCGCCGCGCATGGATCGCCGAAGCGATGGGCGTGCCCGAGTCGGGCTTGCTCGAGAGCTTCCGCCGCGCAGCAGAAAACCCGCTGCCATGGCAGGAAGTGCCAGGCGCCGACGCCGTATGCCAGCAGGTCGTCCATAAGGAAATCGATCTGCATGGCCTGCTGCCGATCCCGACGCATAGCGAGCATGACAACGGCCCTTACATCACTGCCGGCATGGTGATCGCGCGCAATCCGGTGACAGGCATCCAGAACGTGTCGATCAACCGCATTCAGGTGCATGCGAAAGACCGTATGGCGATTCTCATGCTGCCGCGTCATCTGTTCGCCTTTTACCAGGCAGCGGAAGCCAACAACCAGCCGCTGTCGGTGGCAATCGTGATTGGCGCCGATCCGCTGACTTTGCTGGCGTCGCAAGCGATCACGCCGATCGACCATGACGAACTGGAAATCGCCGGTGCATTGCACGGTGCGCCTCTGCCCGTCGTGAAATGCCTGACCAGCGACGTGCGCGTTCCCGCCAACGCCGAGATCGTGATCGAAGGCCGCATCCTGCCGAAGGTGCGCGAGCCGGAAGGTCCGTTCGGTGAATTCCCGAAGTACTACAGCGCTAAGGAAAACCGTGAAGTAATCCAGGTCGATGTGATCACGCATCGCAAGTCGCCGATCTTCCACACCATCGTCCCCGCAGAGATGGAACACCTGCTGCTCGGCTCGATCCCGCGCGAGGCAACATTGCTTGCTCACTTGCAGCGCAGCCACCCCGGTGTGCGGGATGTGCACTTGTCGATCGGCGGCGTCGGTCGCTATCACCTGCATGTAAAGATGGAAAAACGCCGCGAGGGCGAACCGAAAAATGTGATCCTGTGCGCATTCGGTGCACACTACGACATCAAGCAAGTCACCGTGGTTGACGCCGATGTCGACGTGCATGATCCGCAGCAGGTTGAATGGGCGATCGCAACGCGCTTCCAGGCCGACCGCGACCTGGTCGTGATTGCCGGTGCGCAGGGTTCGGTGCTGGACCCGTCGACCACCATCGGACACGAGACCGCCAGCGGTGAACCTCCGCCGATGCACATGCAAGGCATCAGCGCCAAGATGGGCATCGACGCCACCAAGCCGGTGTCCTATCAGGAGCATGTGTTCACCAAGGTGCGCGTGCCGGGCGAAGACGAAGTGGACCTGAGCCAGGAAGTCGTGGCCGGCGCCATGGTCGACTGGTCAAACGCAACCGCATCATGAATGCACGCAGCACAAAGCCGCGCCTGATCATCGCCATCACCGGCGCGAGCGGCACCATCTACGGCGTGCGCATGCTCGAGCAGCTGCGCGCGTCAGGCGCCTGCGAAACGCACCTGGTGATGTCTGCCTCGGGTGCGTTGACCGCGACACAGGAATTGTCGCTGAAGCGTGGCGAAATCGAGGCATTGGCCGACGTCGTTCACAACGTCAAGGACGTCGGCGCCACCATTGCCAGCGGCTCGTTCCTTTCAGAAGGCATGGTCATCGCGCCATGCTCCATGAAGACACTCGCCAGCGTTGCGCACGGCTTCGCCGACAATCTGGTGAGTCGTGCCGCTGACGTGATGCTGAAGGAACGCCGCAAGCTGGTATTGATGGTGCGCGAGACGCCGCTCAACCTCGCTCACCTGCGCAACATGACTGCCGTCACCGAAATGGGCGGCATCGTATTTCCACCGGTGCCGGCCTTCTATACGCAGCCGCAGACGGTGGACGATATCGTCAACCATACCGTCGGCCGCGTACTCGATCTGTTTTCGATTCCGCATGACAGCCTGGTAAAGCGCTGGGAAGGAATCGGCAAACTGGCGCAGAACGACCAATAGCGTATGGACGACTTACGCGAACTGAATTGCCGGACAACGGCACCATATCTACACAAAGGAGAACACCGTGACCCAAATCAAACATTCCGCACAGCACCTGCTCGAGAACCTCGACGGCTTCCGCGTCGAGATCGACGAACAGCGCCAGCGTGCCGATATCATCCTCAAGCGCGGCCCGCTCAATATCATCTCGATGGGACAGCGCGACCAGCTGCGCCTGGTGTTTGAATCGCTCGACGAAAACGATGCGGTGCGCGTGATCGTGCTGCGCGCCGAAGGCGAACACTTCTCCAGTGGCGGCGACATCAAGGGCTTCCTCGAAGCCACGCCGGAACACGTCTCGAAGCTGGCATGGAACATCGCCGCCCCGGCCCGCTGCAGCAAACCGGTGATCGCAGCCAACCGCGGCTTCTGCTTCGGCGTCGGCTTTGAAATCTCGCTCGCCTGCGACTTCCGCATCGTCACCGACACCACGTTCTACGCACTGCCGGAACAGAAGCTGGGCCAGATCCCCGGCTCCGGTGGTTCGGCGCGCTTGCAGAAAATGGTTGGCATCACCCGCACCAAGGACATCGTAATGCGTTCACGTCGTATTCCTGGCAAACAGGCTTATGAGTGGGGTGTTGCGACTGAGTGCGTGCCGGATGCCGAACTCGAAGCGGCAACCGACCGTCTGGTCGACGAACTGCGCGCGTTCTCGCCGATCGCCCAGCGGACCGCGAAGAAGCTGCTTAACGATACCGAGGATTCGCCACTTTCGATCGCGATTGAACTCGAAGGGCATTGTTACAGCCGGCTGCGAACGTCGGATGACTTCCGTGAAGGTGTTGAGGCGTTTCACAGCAAGCGCGCGCCGAAGTTTATCGGTTCCTGATAGGTGACGACTCCCCTCTCCCGCCAGCGGGAGAGGGATCGGGGGCGAGGGGGCCCGTAAGGCAAGACGCATTGAAAAACGCGTGGGTCTGTAATGTCTTCGCGCTGGATTGAACCTTGCCTCTTGCGAACCTCCCTCCCCACGGTTTGGCTTACAAGCCAAACCGGCTGCGGCAGCGCGAACCGTTCAACCAGATGTCGCGATAGCTCCACCCGCCGTACCCTCCGCCTCCCCCGCAACCTGCTCCTGCGTCCGCAACCGAATCTGCTCCGTCAACATAGCAATAAACGCATTCGTTGCCGAATTCATAGGCCGCCGCGGATGCGAAATCGCAACCACCTGGCGAATAAGCCGCGGCGAGACGATCGCATGCGAGCGCAACCGACCTTCGCTCAAACCACGGTGCACCGCGATACGCGGCAGGATAGTCGCCAGTTGCGTTTGTTCGACCAGCTTCACCGTGGTCACCAGCGAGTCGATCTCAAACTTCGGCATCAGATCAACATCATCTTGCTGCGCGAAGCTGTCGAGAATGCCGCGCAAGCCGTGTTCGCGCGTCGGCAAGACCAGAGCCAGCCCGAGAGAGGAAATCTGGCGCAACGTCAGATGCGGAGGAAGGACGGCCGAATAGCCGGCGCCAGTAATCAGCACCATCTCTTCGTCGACTATATGTTCGACATTGAGCGCAAGCTGGCGGCGCGGCTTGTTGATGATGGCCGCGTCAATCTGCCCACCCGCGACCCAGTCGGTCAGAGTAGCGCTGTAACCATCCGCCACCCTGACGCCGACATTCGGGTACTTGGAAGAAAACGCGCTCAGGGTTTCGGCCAGCACGCCCTCGGTGATCGATGCGATCAGTCCGATGTTGACGTGCCCGCTAATTTCGCCGTCAGTGCTCATGATCTGCGTGCGCGCATGGGAAAAGTCACGCATGACCGGCAGGAACAGGCGGTACATCTGGTGCGCCGCCGCCGTCGGCACCATGCCTTGTTTAGTCCGATCAAACAGCCGTTGGCCGACATCGTCTTCCAGCTTGGCGATTTGCATGCTCAAGGCCGGCTGCACGATATTCAACCGTCGCGCCGCACGAGTGACCGTCCCCTCTTCGAAGAGACAAATGAAGTACTGAACCTGACGAAACTCCATGGGAGCCTTTCGTGTAGACAAGCGCTAGATAGTATCATCAGAAATGATGATGCTGATGCCCGGTTGTTTGCACTTTCGGTGGAAAGTTACCGATATGGTTACGCTGCGCCGCGTACCCAAGTTACATCATTTTAATTGATGAAATTAATCACAAAATATTATTTGTAATGATGTAGTGTCGTCTCTATACTCGTCTAGCAATAACAATGACTCC
>JAQGMD010000372.1 GCA_028292565.1 Burkholderia sp.
AATTCGAATGTTAAAAATCAGCCTCGAAGCACTGCAAATCATCGATGCGATCGACCGTCGCGGCTCATTCTCGGGCGCCGGCAAAGAGTTGTTCCGCGTACCGTCGACTATCTCCTATACCGTCTCCAAGCTGGAGGAGGACCTGGGCGTACAGGTATTCGAGCGCATGGGACCGAAAGTCGTCCTTACGCCCGCCGGCCGCGAGTTGCTGAAGGAAGGCCGCTTCCTGCTGAAGGCGGCGGGAGACCTTGAGTCGCGCGTTCGCCGGGTCGCTTCGGGGTGGGAAACCGATCTTGCGATCGGCATCGATTCGGTGTTCTCGCCGATCGCGCTGAAGGACGATATCAGCGCGTTTTATGATGTCACCAATCAGACGCGCCTGCGTTTTGTGCGGGAGACCTTGTCCGGCACCTGGGAAGCCTTGCTGGACCGGCGGGTTGACCTGCTGGTTGGCGCCGCGGGTGACGGTCCTTCGGGAGGTGGCTATACCGCGGAGCCGATGGGCAAGCTGTCATTCGTGTTTGCCGTCTCCCCTGCGCATCCCCTGGCACAGGTAAAGCGTCCACTCGGCAAGGAAGATTTACAGAGGTACCGTGCCATTGCCGTCGCGGATTCTGCGCGCCTGATGCCAGCACGAACCGTCGGCCTGCTGTTCGGACAGGAAGCATTGGCGGTCAGCGACATGCGCACCAAGTTTGAATTTCAGCTCGCCGGCCTCGGCTTCGGGTTTTTGCCCGAACCCTGTGCGCGACGAGCCATCTCTGAAGGCCTGCTGGTCGAAAAGCGAGTCGAGGAGCCGAAATCGGACGAAACCTTCCATCTCGCGTGGCGCACCGGTGAAGAAGGCGCGGCACTCAAATGGTGGATCCGCCGCCTGCGCGAGACTGCCACGCTTGAGCGCCTGGCGGCCGCCACTGTGTGATCAGATGTCAATATTACACACTGACAGGTTCCGACTTTGGAATCTCTACAATCCGAAACGGCGGGCGATCCTTGAAGGTATGCAGCAAAAGCGGCTTTGCCACGTTGTAGACCGGAATATTATTGACGGTTCTTCCCTCCGGCTGGCCGCGGTGCGCATGCCCGTGAAAAACAGCGTCTACCGGATAGCGGATCAGGGGCTCTTCGAGCCGGCTGGTGCCGAGGAAGGCAAAAATTTCCGGCGGCTCGCCCTCCACGGTCGCTTGTATCGGCGAGTAATGCAGCAACGCGATCCGCTGGCTGGTTCGCAGCTTGGCAAGCGCTGATTCGAGTTTCAGCGTCTCCTGAATCGCTTCATTGACGAACTGCTTGATGATGGGCTCGCCCCATGGGCCAAGCGCACCGCGGCCGTAGCCACCCGCGAATCCTTTTATCCCCGCAAAACCGACCCCATGCACCTCGCAGGCCTCCCCGTCCAGCACGCGTACGCCCGCAGCGGTCAGTATCTGCCGCACTTCGTCCTGCTTGCCGGATTCGTAATCGTGGTTGCCCAGCACCGCGATGATCGGGATCCTGGCTGCGGACAGCTCCTCCGCCAGCACATGCGCTTCTTCAGGCAAACCGTAATCGGTCAGGTCGCCGCAAAGCAAAAGAATGTCGGCACTCTCGGCGGCTTGCGAAAAAAGCGAACGCAACTGCCCTCCCGATTCTTTGTTGCAATGGATATCGCCGACTGCCGCCAATCGAATTTTTTCTTGTGAAATCACAACCTGCTCCTCTGTTGGGAAACTCCCGTCGCAGCTTATGAGCAAGAGTCGTACCGGCAGACAAAGAATTCGCGTCCGCGTGGCACAGGTTTTGCTGCACGGTTATTGCTGCTTGGATTTAATACAAACAATCATAAGGATGGATCACATGCCAGAACTCACCCTGATATCGTCAGCAAGCAGTGAAGAGTGCAAAAACGCGCCCTCTTTTTATCGGCATGTGCTCGAAGTGTTGAACGATGCGGCCGCGCCATATCTCGTGGGCGGCGCTTATGCGTTCAATTGCCATTCAGGAATTACCCGGCCGACCAAAGATCTCGACCTTTTCATACGCCGGCAGGACTATGAGCCCGTCAGCGATGCGTTGGCCCAGGCTGGTTACGAAACCGAACTGACGTTTCCGCACTGGCTTGCGAAAGTCATCTCGCATGGACAGTATGTGGACCTTATTTTCAGCTCGGGAAACGGTGTTGCGGAAGTCGATGACATCTGGTTTGACAGTGCGGCCGAGGCGGAGGTGCTTGGCGTTCGCACCAAAATTTGTCCGGTCGAAGAAATGATCTGGTCCAAGGCCTTCATCATGGAGAAGGAACGCTTTGACGGCGCCGACATTGTCCACCTTGTACGGTCGCGCGGCGAAGAGATGGACTGGCAGCGTTTGCTGCGTCGTTTTGACTCACACTGGCGCATACTGCTGAGCCATCTCATTTCTTTTGGCTTCGTCTACCCCGGCCATCGCGATCTTGTTCCGGTGTGGGTGATGGATGAACTGGTCGAGCGTTTGCGCGAAGAAACACACACGCCGCCGACGGAAAACGGCATCTGTTTCGGAACGCTGCTGTCGCGCGAGCAGTACTTGATGGACCTGAAGGAATTCGGCTCTCGGGATGCGCGCCTGGTCCCGATGGGCAACATGACAGCGAAAGAAGCGGCGATCTGGACGCAGGCGATCAAAGACAGGGATAACGCCTGAGACATTCCAAATGG
This sequence comes from Burkholderia sp., assembly GCA_028292565.1. Next base: position 2,676 of record JAQGMD010000372.1, read on the forward strand.
AATCTCCCGGGTACTTTTAAACGCGGCTGCTGCCCCAATATTTTCAGTGGTGACTTGGGTTTCGCCACAATCATTAAGAAAGATCCGGGAGATGCCATGTTTCTTCGCTTGTTACGACTGATCAGGACCGCCGGCCGGGATGTACTGGTGCTGTGGTACGCGTGCCGCCATCCCGCGACACCGCGCATGCTGAAGATCGGCGCGTTGCTACTCGCCGTGTATGTCCTTAGCCCGGTGGATCTGATTTCAGACTTTCTGCCGATACTTGGGTGGATAGACGATGTGACCTTGCTCGCCTTCGGCATCCCCGCCCTCCTCAAACTGGTGCCTCGCCACGCATTGCATGAAGCGCATTCGGCTACGGAAGGTTTATTGTCCCGGGTGCGGCTGTGGTACAGAAAATCGTAAGCTCTTACTTCGCCTGATCGAACAGGGTCTTCGCCTGCATGCGGAAATCCTTCGGCGACATGCCCGCCTGTCTTTTAAAGAATCGTGTGAAGTACGCGGGATCCGAAAAGCCCAGCGTATAAGACACCACACTGACCGTCATCGATGTATATACCAGGTTGCGCTTGGCTTCCAGCAGCACGCGTTCGTGGATCAACTCCAGGGCGGACTGATTGGCTGACTGACGGCACAGCACATTGAGGTGCGCGGCGGTGATGCCTATCTGCCGGGCATACCATGCGACCGGGTAGTGACTGGTGTAGTTCTCTTCCACCATCTGGCAGAAAGATCCGAAATGCCTCCCGCCCCTGCCTGGCTCTCGCGGCTGCTCCTGCGCTGAAGGCGCGGCATTCCTGGCGATCCAGACCAGGATTGTGCCAAGCAGCGATTCGAGCAGCAGGTTGCGATACGGCGCATCGCGCTTGTACTCGCTATCAAAGAGGCTGAATGCAAGTTTGATGTGGGCACTTGATTCATCGTCGCCGATTTGCTGGATGCTCGGAGTGTTCAGGGCAGCCAGTCCATCGCCGAGCTGCCGGCTGATCTTGTCGAGCAGCGGATACGCCAGGGTGACTACGTGTCCACCCGCATTGCGCGCGAACCTGAATCCATGGATGCACATCTGCGGCACCGCCAGCACCTGCGGGCCGCGCATCTCGTAATGGCGGTCATCCAGGCGGATTTTTGCCGTCCCGTCGCGCAGGTACAGGATCTGGAACAGTCCATGGTGCTGGTGCGGCTTGATCTGCCAATTGTGCAATTGACTGCGCGCGGCGATCGACTCGCAATGCACCAGGTCGGGCGTCAGCCAGTGCTCTTCCTCGCCATACAGTTTATAGACTGGGATGTCGGTGATCTTGTTCATGTGTGCTTAGTCCTTTTGACTTGCCGGCAGACGTTTCATCAAATCTTCCAAAAGTACAAATTTTATACGGAAAAGTCCATTCCATTCAGGCCACCTTCGGAACACCATAGCGAAACAATACGAATATCCCGGAGGCAGTCGATGAAAACCCAAGTTGCTATTATCGGAGCCGGCCCGTCGGGCCTGCTGCTCGGCCAGTTGTTGCACCTGCAGGGCATCGACACCGTCATCCTTGAAGCAAAATCACCGGAATATGTCCTCGGCCGCATCCGCGCCGGCGTGCTGGAACAAGGCACCATGGAGCTGATGCGCGAAGCAAAAGCCGCCGAACGGATGGACCGCGAAGGACGCATTGAGGAAGGCATCTCGCTGGCGTTCAACGGCGCGCTGCACCGGATCGACCTGAAATCCCTCGCCGGCGGCAAGACCGTGATGGTTTACGGCCAGACGGAAATGACACGCGACCTGATGCAGGCGCGTGCTGCGACGGGCGGCATTAGCATTTATGAAGCTGAAGACGTGAAGCCGCATGACTTCTACACGGACAAGCCGCGCGTGACCTTCGTAAAGGACGGCGAAACCGTCGAACTCGAATGCGACTACATCGCCGGCTGCGACGGCTTTCATGGCATATCGCGCAAATCAGTGCCGCAGGAAGCGATCAAGATCTTCGAGCGCACATATCCATTCGGCTGGCTCGGTATCCTGTCGCGCACCCCTCCCGTGGCAGATGAACTGATCTATGCCAATCATGAGCGCGGCTTTGCATTATGCAGCATGCGCACTGCGATGCTGAGTCGCTACTACGTGCAGTGTTCGCTGGAAGACAAGGTGGAAGACTGGTCCGATGAACGCTTCTGGCAGGAACTCAAGACGCGGCTTCCGCGCGAGGTCGCCGACGCGCTGGTAACCGGGCCGTCGATCGAAAAAAGCATCGCGCCCTTGCGCAGCTTCGTTGCGGAACCGATGAAGTTCGGGCGGCTGTTTTTGGTCGGCGATGCAGCGCACATCGTGCCGCCCACCGGCGCAAAGGGGCTGAACCTGGCTGCGAGTGATGTGCACACGTTGTATAACTGCATGCGCAAGACCTACAAGGAAGGACGCGCCGACCTGCTGGAAACGTACTCGGAACTCTGCCTGCGCCGCATCTGGAAGGCCGAACGCTTTTCGTGGTGGATGACTTCGTTGATGCACAAGTTCTCGGATGATCCATTCAACCAGCGCATCCAGTTGGCCGAGCTGGAGTATTACACCAGTTCAAAAGCCGGGCGTACGACCATCGCTGAAAATTATGTCGGCTTGCCGTATGAGCCGGTCGTTTAACGATTTACAGACAGCAACAAAGCGTTCGGTAGCCGCACCGAGAATTGTTCAACGAACTTTGATTAGGCTATGATGAGCGGCATCAGGAGCCATGTAAGCCATGTAAGTTCACGCAGTCCTGAAGTAAATAAAAACGTTTTGGCCTTGCCAAGGAGACTAAAAATGAAGTTAACAAAAATCGTCGCGTCCATCGCGACCGCAGGCGTATTCGGACTCACAGCGTCGGTCGCCGTTGCACAGGAGACGATCAAGATAGGCGTGATCGCCGCGTTCTCCGGCCCCTTTGCCGACTATGGCAAGCAAATCGAAGGCGGCATCAAGGCCTACATGAAGCAGCACGGGGATACGGTCGCCGGCAAGAAGATCGAGCTGATCGTGAAGGACACCACCGGCCCTTCCCCGGAAATCGCAAAACGCCTGGCGCAGGAACTGGTCGTCCGTGACAAGGTCGATTTCCTGGCTGGTTTTGGTTTGACCCCGGAAGCGCTGGCAGTCGCGCCGATCGCCGAGCAAGCCAAAAAACCGATGATCATCATGAATGCGGCAACATCGATCATCACCACCAAATCGAATTACATCGCACGCGTGTCGATGACCCTGCCGCAGATTTCCGCACCGATGGGTACCTGGGCGCTGAAGAACGGCATCAAGCGCGTGGTGACTATCGTTGCCGACTACGGTCCTGGCATCGACTCCGAAACCTGGTTCAAGAAAACCTTCACCGAAGGCGGCGGGCAGATCATCGAATCGATTCGCACCCCACTGGCAAATCCTGAGTTCGCGCCGTTCGTCCAGCGCATCAAGGATGCAAAACCGGAAGCAGTCTTCATTTTCGTTCCGGCCGGCCAGCAAGGCATTTCATTCATGAAGGCCTATCGCGAGCGCGGCCTGGCGGAAGCGGGCATCAAGGTGATTGCCACCGGTGACCTCACCGACGATCACGTGTTGCCGGCCATGGGCGATGGAACACTGGGTGTGATTACCACCTTCCATTACTCCGCTGCGCACGATTCGCCTGAGAACAAGACGTTCCTGAAGTTCTTCAAAGAGGCCAACCCATCGGGCGGCCGTCCGAACTTCATGGCAGTCGCAGGCTATGACGGCATGCACGCTATATATGAAGTCTCGAAAAAGCTGAACGGCAAGATCGACGGCGATCAGGCGATGGCGGTACTCAAGGGCATGAAGATCAACAGCCCGCGTGGCCCGATCATGATCGATCCGCAGACCCGTGACGTGATCAACCCTGTGTATGTTCGCAAGGTAGAGAAAGTAAACGGCGAACTGTACAACGTCGAGTTCGACAAATTCAATGAGGTGAAAGATCCGGGCAAGTGATTGCCTGCTGATTTCCGGTCAACGGAAACAGCCCCGGCGCGAAAGCGGCCGGGGCTTTTTTTTGGTTCTTCACGTATTTGCCGAGACCTATTGTATGAGGGACGCGGCGGCTGGGAGCTGGATGGCTTTCGCTCCACGGAAGCGCAGGTGGATGCGCGTATCGCAGAACTGAAGCGGCAAATCGAGAACCCGAAGAAAAACGACGACGGCACCGCTGCCTCGACGAAAGAAGCCAAAGCCGAATTGAAGGAGGCTATCGAGAAAAAGGCAAAGCTGATCGATTCGCAGACTGCCATCTACCGCGAAGACGCATCATGGATGTCATGGAAAATCAGTGCATCGGAGCGAACCTTTGAGAACCGGCAGCAAGGCGTCGATGTGCTGCTGAAATCAGGCGCGACAGACATCGCGGAGACACAGCGTCCCATTTTTCTGGCCGTATTGAACGATCATCGGTGCGGGAGCGCTCCCGCACTGTCCCGCTGCCTTCATCGTGCTAAGCTGCGCCCGTCATCGTAGCTGTCGGAGGCAGCATGCTGGTCGCAAAAACGTTCGGTCTTTTTTTCGTCACTGCGCTCGCCGAAATCATCGGCTGCTATCTGCCGTACCTGTGGCTCAAGAAAGGTGCTTCCGCCTGGGTGCTGCTGCCGGCTGCCCTGAGTCTCGCAATATTCGCGTGGCTGCTCACGCTTCATCCCAATGCCGCAGGCCGCGTGTATGCGGCCTACGGGGGCGTTTATATCGGCGTTGCCCTGGGATGGCTTTGGGTAGTGGATGGCATCCGCCCGTCGGCCTGGGACATCGTCGGCGTGCTTGTGTGCCTGGCCGGGGTCGCAATCATCCTGTTGGCTCCCCGGTAACTCGAAATCTCTCGCAAAGTCATCTCCGGAACAGGATCTCCATTTCGCGCCGCACCTTCACCACCTCGCTGGTTTCGTCGATGACCACGTCGCTCCAGCAGACCGGCGTCCCGGCCCTGACCGGATTGCGAAGTTTGATCTTGTGCGCGAGCGCAATCGGCAGGCCGCCCATGCGCAAGCTGTCGGAGGCGCACATCAGCTTGCCCCATACCGTGAATCCGCCTTCTCCGTCCAGCATCTCGCCTGCTACCAGGTCACGCTTGGCGGTCGCCACCACATCGCCAATAAAATCCACCGGTGCGCCGGTTGCTTCGTTACGCAAACCGGCGCTCGCTACCGATATGCCGAGTTCAAGTCCGATCAGGTGGTACGGCTTGTACATCGCACTGTAGCGGCCCGTGGAATCGGTCACGAGTCCATATTCGGAAAAGCAGCGCCGCACGTAGTCAGAAGGCGCTTCGAACACCACATAGACGCCCCAGCGCAGGTCGCGAAACACCGGTCGTCCGTCGCGTTCCAACGAAGAGACGACTTCGACCTGGCCCTTGTGATGCAGGTGTCCACCGTCCTCCTTCGGGCGCATCACGAACGGCAACTGGTCGACGCCGCAGGCCGGGAACTGCAGTCCGTATGGTGCAGGCGCAAGGCCGGTTGCATTCGCGACCGCTGCCATCTCGATAGCCGACTTGGTGCCGTCGAGGAATGAATTGAACATCTGTGGATTCATCCCGCCGGCCTTTGCCTGTTCCGGCGTGAGTCCATAGTGGCGCCATACCGTGTCCGGCGTCGACTGATGATAAGCCGGCATGTATTTGGTGCCTTTGCCTGCCGCGATCACCTCGAAGCCGCTGGCGCGGGCCCAGTCCACCTGCTCGGCAATCAGCGCGGGCTGATCGCCGTATGCGAGGCTGTAGACCACGCCCGCGGCTTGCGCTTTCCTCGCAAGCAGGGGGCCGGCGAGCGCGTCGGCTTCCACATTCACCATGATGATGTGCTTGCCATTGGCGATCGCCGCAAGCGCATGTGAAACCCCGGCCGCGGGATGTCCGGTGGCGTCAATCACGACGTCAAGCGCGGGGTGCGCGATCAGTTTGTGTGCGTCGTCGCCGACCCAGGTCTTGCCGGTGTCGAGCGCCTCTCCGAGCGATTTGGCGGAAATTTTTTCTGGCGACCAGCCGACGTGCAGCATGCTTTCGCGTGCGCGGTCGGGAGCAAGGTCGGCGAGGCCTAGCAGATGAAGGCCCGGTGTGCGATGTGCC
>JAQGMD010000384.1 GCA_028292565.1 Burkholderia sp.
AATCCAAGTTTATAATGCCGGTAAATCAAAGACTTAACTCAGTTTGCAAAACCAAACACACATTGCCATTTATGCAGTCCGCCACACCTTACGTCAATATTGCAGCTTATAAATTTATCACCTTCGACGACACGGTCGAGAAGCGTCCGGAGTTTCGTGCGCTGTGCGAAGAGCTGGGCCTGAAAGGCACCATCCTGCTCAGCCCGGAAGGCATCAACCTGTTCCTCGCCGGCCTGCGCGAACCGATCGATCGCTTCCTTGCATGGCTGCGCGCGGACGAGCGCTTCACCGACCTGCAAGTGAAGGAAAGTTACTCCGACCGGCAACCATTCACGCGGATGCTGGTCAAGCTCAAGCGCGAAATCATCACGATGAAGAATCCGCTGATCAAGCCGGAGCTGGGACGCGCACCGGCGGTGGACGCGCAAACCCTGAAGCGCTGGCTCGACCAGGGGCATGACGATGCCGGCAAACCGGTCGTGATGCTCGACACCCGCAATGCATTCGAGGTCGATGTCGGCACCTTCGACAACACCATCGATTACCGCATCGAGAAATTCAGCGAGTTCCCGGAAGTGATCGCGCAGCACAAGGATCAACTTGCCGGCAAAACGGTGGTGACCTTCTGCACTGGCGGCATCCGCTGCGAAAAGGCGGCGATCCACATGCAGGACATCGGCTACGAAAGCGTATACCAGCTCGAGGGCGGCATCCTCAAATACTTCGAGGAAGTCGGCGGCGCGCACTACACCGGCGACTGCTTTGTATTTGATTACCGTACCGCGCTCAATCCGAAGCTCGAAGCGACCCAGACCGCCCAGTGTTTCGCTTGCCGCGCCGTGGTCACCCCGCGCGAGCAGTTGTCGCCGTGGTACGTACCCGGCAAATCCTGCCCCCATTGCATGAAAGAAGAGAGGGCTACCGCGCAGCAGGAGGCCTGATGTTCAAACAGGACTTGGTTCTCCCGCGCCTATGCTTCTTTCATCGGGATTCGGGAGGTGAACGCGTCGGGGGTAGGCGAGTGACGAGCCAGATGATGGATGGGGGAAGTATTGATAGTGCAACCGAACCGCTCCTTCCCCACGTAGGGGACGGAGAAGAAGCAGCGGCTGAAGTTCAGCCGGCGTTACTGAAACGGCGACGAGCCAGAAGCGTGAGCGCGCCGAAACCCATTAGCAGCCAGCTTGACGGCTCGGGCACGGGTGACACGGAATAGCTGATGTTGTCTAGTACGATATGCGGGCCGGCGCCGCCGTACCCTGCATTGATCCCATCTTCCGGACTGGAACGGAAAACGACGCGGTTGATATCGTCGAAGCCGAAATTGTAAAGAACCGGACCGGGACTCGATGCCTTTATCGCCGACGTGTACTTCAACACGCCGTCGCGCCAGCCCTCCACCGCCACGGTTTCATTCAGGTTCCAGGCCGCCGTGATATAGGCGCTGGCGAAATAAAACGGCAAGTCCCTGCTCATCGAGAGGTCTTTACCCCAGCTGTTAAATATGCTGACCGAACCGATCGTGCCGCTATGGTAGCCGCTGTTTGGTAAGTATGGATATTTCGCGGGCTGCATGAACGCGGCGGATTGCCATGAAAAGCCGGCGTAGCCAGGCGGTAGCGCGCCTAAAAAATTCACTGAACTGATATCCTCGAAATCGAGGACAGTCGTGGCCGCGCCTTCATTTGCACCTTGTCGCTCCCTGTTGTTACGGTTGAATGTGGCCAGAATATTAACGCGGCGTGCGGAGCCGAAACGCAGCCAGCCTTTTCATTTTTTCTCGTATGCAGCCAGCCGGGAGTCGGACCGGCGCGTGGACTTTACAGGTTGCGATTCACATTCCAACGCCGAGCCATGCAACGATTCCAGATGAATTGAATGTTGCACACTCAGGCGCCTCACAATGCGCCACACTCGCGATAGAGTTATAGGGCACATGGCGCACCTTACATGAGGCCGGACGCTCCAGGCTTTCGCCGGTCAGAATTGGCATCGCGGGCATTCGCGTGACCACGTGGTTTCACAACCGCAAACTCCGCTTGGGCACGGAATGCGCACCCTACGCGGCTACCGCGCATTTTCCCGGCCGCCCTGCTCCGCCGACCCAACCTCATGCTGGTTGTTTGAAGTCAATGCCCGCGCCCGTGGCCCGGTTAGAATTGGGCACTTCGCGCCGCATGCCGCGCCTCGTCGCCGGAAAAAATACCGCACGCAATGACCGAGGTACAACGCGGATCTCATGCTGGCGGCAACGGCATTCGGCAGGAATGGCAGACAAGGCAGGGTACAACATGGCAGCAGGCATATTGCGCTCAGCATGGGGCTATCGCGGCTTCATATCCGGCAGCATCAAGCGTGAATTTCAGCTGCGTTACCGCAACTCCTTGCTCGGAGCAGCCTGGACGGTGCTCAACCCGTTGGCGATGATCGTGGTCTACACCGTGATTTTTGCCCAAGTGATGAAAACCAGGCTACCCGGGGTGGACAGTCACTTTGCTTATAGCATTTACCTGTGCTCGGGTTTGCTCACGTGGGGACTGTTCGCCGAGATCGTCGGCCGCGCGCAAAACGTTTTTATCGACCACGGAAACCTGCTCAAGAAAATCAGCTTTCCGCGTATCTGCCTGCCGGCCATCGTGGTGCTCAATGCCGGATTGAATTTCGCGATCATTTTCGGCTTGTTTGTGCTGTTCCTGCTCCTTTCAGACAGTTTCCCCGGCCTGCCGTTTGTGGCGATGATTCCGGTGCTGGCCGTGCAGATCCTGTTTTCCATCGGCTTGGGAATGATTGTCGGCGTGCTAAACGTTTTCTTCCGCGACGTCGGCCAGTTCTTCGGCGTGTTGCTGCAATTCTGGTTCTGGTTCACGCCGATCGTCTACCCGATAGCGATCCTGCCGCCGGCGATCATGCCCTATATCAGGTTGAATCCGATGGTGCCTGTGATCACTGCGTACCAGGATATTCTCGCCCATGGAGTGTGGCCGGACTGGGGCAGCCTGGCCTACCCCGCACTGGTGGGCGTCCTGCTGTGCATACTGGGCGTGCGGCTCTTCCGCAAACGCTCCGGCGAAATCGTTGACGAGTTGTGATGGGCGCCATACAAGTCTCGGGCCTTGGGAAGGCATACAAACAGTACTCGAACCGCTGGTCGCGGCTCGCCGAATGGGTGCTGCCCTTTCGCGGTCCGCGCCATCGACTGAAGTGGGTGATAAAGGATGCCAGCTTCAATGTCGAGCGCGGGGAAGCGGTCGGGATCATTGGCATCAACGGTGCCGGAAAAAGCACGCTGCTTAAAATGATTACCGGCACCACACAACCTACCGCCGGCCGCGTCGACATCACCGGCCGCGTCGCCGCGTTGCTGGAGCTGGGAATGGGATTTCACCCAGAATTCACCGGCCGTCAGAATGTGGTGATGGCCGGTCAGTTGCTAGGCTATAGCGTGGCCGAAATCAGCCGCCTGATGCCGGAGATCGAAGCCTTCGCCGAAATCGGCGATTACATCGACCAGCCGGTGCGCACCTACTCCAGCGGCATGCAAGTGCGCCTCGCCTTCAGCGTCGCCACCGCCAGCCGGCCGGATGTGTTGATTGTGGATGAAGCGCTGTCCGTCGGCGACGCTTACTTCCAGCACAAGAGCTTTGACCGCATTCGCGAATACCGAAAAGAGGGCACCACGTTGCTGATCGTCTCGCATGACAAGGGCGCCATACAATCGATTTGCGACCGCGCAATCCTGCTCCACGAGGGCCGCCTGGCGAAACAGGGCCCGCCTGAGGAAATCATGGATTTCTATAATGCGATGCTGGCCGAAAAGCAGAACCAGACGGTGCGCCAGCAACAGCTGCAGGGCAACAAGGTGCAGACTAGCTCCGGTACGGGAGATGCGACAGTTGCCGATATTGCCCTGCTTGATGAAAAGGGCGAACGCATAGAGATCGTGGATGTGGGCAGCAGCGTCACGTTGCGGGTACGGGTAGCAGTGCATACGCCCATCCCGCGCCTGGTGCTGGGCTATATGATCAAGGACCGGCTCGGGCAACCGATCTACGGCACCAATACGCATCTCAAGGGAGCGCCGCTAAACGACATGCGGCCACAGGAAGAAGTCATTTACGCTTTTACCTTTCGGATGAATCTCGGGCCGGGAAGCTATTCGATCGCGACCGCCCTCGCGAGCAGCGATACGCATTTGAAGAACAACTATGAATGGCGCGACCTGGCGCTCCTGTTCAACGTCATGAACGTCAGGCGCGAGCACTTTGTCGGATGTGCATGGCTGGACCCCAATATCGAGATTCAACGGAAATGACATTTCGCATATGACTTTTGTCTCTTACGCACAAAACTATGAAGACGTCATGCTCTGGCGCGCGCTCAGGCATGTCGAAACCGGTTTTTATATCGACGTCGGCGCGAGCGACCCGGAGGAAGATTCGGTCACCAAGGCGTTCTATGACCGCGGCTGGCGCGGGATAAACATCGAACCGGTTCCGGAATATCACCGGCGGCTCAACGATGAGCGGCCGCGCGATCTCAACCTCGCCATAGCGGCAGGAGAAAATAACGGCGCGCTGGCGTTGTTCGATGTCCCTGCCGTCAGGGGCTGGGCATCGCCGGACCCGGCGGTGGCGGCCGGCCATCGGAAACATGGCCATGAAGTGGAGGAGCTGAAAGTCCCGGTACGCACGCTGGCAAGCATCTGCGAAGAGCATGCGCATGGCGAAATCCATTTCCTGAAAATCGATGTTGAGTGCTTCGAAACAGAAGTGATCCGCGGGATGGATTTTGAGAGATGGCGTCCGTGGATCCTGATTGTCGAAGCAACGCTGCCCAACAGCCAGGTTTCGAATCATGGCGCATGGGAACCGATGCTCACCAGGCACCGATACCGCTTTACGTATTTCGATGGATTGAACCGCTACTATGTCGCGGAAGAACATGCGGAGCTTGAGCAGGCCCTGCTGACCCCGCCCAACGTGTTTGACGAATTTCAGACGATCGCTGAGGCGCGGGCCATACAACGGGCGCAGTCGGCGGAACAGCAGGCGCATCAGGCGAACCTTGAACTGGCGGCAATGAAACGAAGCCTGTCGTGGCGCCTTACGCGTCCGTTCAGGTGGGTCAGGGAAGCAAGGGCGCGGCATGCCGAAGCCAAGGCGGCAGCAGCCGAAGACAAAGCGCTGGAAGCGCAAGCCAAGGCGGAGGCGGCCGAAGTCCACGCCATGGAAGCTGAAACCAGGGCACGCGAAGCAGAGACAAAGGCACAGCAATTACAAGGCCTGGTCAATGCACTGGACCATCAATTGCAGGATGTGTACGCGAGCACTTCGTGGAAGGTTTCAGCGCCGCTGCGGAAAGTCGGCAGGCTCGTCATCGTCGCCAATGAATGGGTCCGGCAAGCCGCCGTAGCGCCTCGCGCCACTACGCGACGGTACGCGGTGGAGCTGGTGCGCCGCGCGGTTCCGCTGATCAGGCGCAGCCCTTTGCTGACGGAATGGATATGGCGTATGTATGGCAGGTTCCCGGTTCTGGGCGAACGGATGATGCGCCACGCGCGTTCTTCCGGTTCAGCGGACATCGCTCGTGCTTCCGGGGACGACCTGCTGGCCATTTCGGATACCCCGTCGGCATGGATGCAATCGGTTTCACTGAACAGTCATTTCAAGGCCATGCTGTCACGCGAATTGCAGCAACGAAAAAACCGTGACAGTGAGCGTGCATGATGCGTCTTGTATACGACCTCTTCCCGTGTCAGACCGGCTCACGTTTTCGTGGCATCGGGCGCTTTACGTACTCGCTGGCGGAAGCGATGACGCTGCTGCGCGGCGAACACGAGGTTTTTGCGCTTGCCAACGGCCTGTATACCGATAGCGCGGATGCATTGCGCCAGGATCTCGGCCCCCTTTTGCCGCCCGGACACTTCGCCGCCTACACCCACACGACGCCGTCCAGCCTGTCCGGCAGCGGCAATGCGCATCCCGCCATCTCTTCCGCCCTTATTAATCATGCCTACCAGGCGTTGGCGCCGGACGCGGTGATCTATTCAACACCGTTCGAGGGATGGCGTGAACAGAGCGAGGCGGCTGTTCCTTCTCAGGAGGCAGCCGGTGCGCTGCGCGTTGCCGTCCTTTACGACTTCATCCCGTGGTTATTCCCGTACCAGTATCTGCACAACATGAACGGGTATAAAAACTGGTATGAGCGGCGTCTGGCGATGCTACATAAATTCGACCTTTTGCTGGCAATTTCGGACGCAACACGACGGGATGCGATCGACATCCTCGGGATTCCACCCGAGCGCGTAGTTAACATTTCCGGCGCCGCCAGTCCGAAGTTTCGCCTGCTGCAGGAAAGCCGGCAGGCGGCACAGCAGATCACTCGCTTCGGCATTACCCGACCCTTTGTGCTGTACACCGGCAACGGCGATTACCGGAAAAACCTGGATGGCATGCTGCAGGCCTATGTGCGCTTGCCGGAGTCGTTGCGCAAGTCGCACCAGTTGGTGTTGAACCAGGTAGGTGAGCTGCACGCATTCCGCCGCAAAATGCACGCAATCGGATTGTCCAACGACGAGGTGGTCGTCACCGGCCACATCACTGATCATGAACTCAACTCCTTGTATGCACGCTGCAAGGTATTCGTCTTTCCGTCGCTGTACGAAGGCTTCGCGCTGCCGTTCCTGGAAGCAATGGCATGCGGCGCGCCGGTAATCGCCGCCAATAACTCCTCCATCCCGGAAGTGGTGGGCCGGGCCGACGTGCTGTTCGACGCCACCGATCCGGCGGCGATCGCCGCAGCGCTGGAGAATGTGCTGACCGACGATACCCTGCGTCGCGAGCTCGCCAACTACAGCATCGAGCGCGCGAAGGCGTTCAGTTGGGAAAGGAGTGCTACCCTCGCCTGGACCGCAATTGAGGGTGCACTGGCACTCAAGCGTGCGTCATTCGGAGAAGAATTCCCAAATCCGCGAATAGCAGTTGTTTGCCCGCTAGTGCCCGGTGAAACGCCGGCCGCCGCCCATTGCATATCCGTGCTGCCTTCCCTGGCCCGTCACTTCCGCATCGATTTATATGTGGAGGAAGGCGCTGCGGTGGACCCATCGATGCAGCAATCGGGGTTTGCGGTCTATCCGCATACGCAGCTTGCGCACAGGCGTGACGCCTACTTTGCTGTGGTTTATCACATGGCTAACCGCGAATGCCATGCTTACATGCTGCCGCTGATGGAACAGTTTCCCGGCGCGTTGGTATTGCATGACGTAGAGATGAACGTCCCCGTTAAAGCCCTTGCGCAGCGGCCCGGGATGAATCTGGCGCTTGAGAACGAAATCCTGTATTGCCACGGACTACAAGGACTGGTTGCCTACCTGAAAAGCGCGGCAGCGCTGCCGGCGACACTGAACCGGCGAGCGCTCGAATCGGCGAACCACTTGCTGCTGACCCCCACCGCGCACGCTGCCCTGTCAGGGCCATCCCAAACCGCCGGGTGGTTGCCGCCGACCACACTACTTCCTCCCGCAGCGGAAGAAGCAGCGATCGCAGCAGCCTATCGGCAGGCAATACACGCAGCGGCGGGCAACGACCAGTTTCACGGCGTGCGGAATCTGGCCGACGCGCTGGAAGGCGCGCAGCCTGACGATCAGGCGTTGAGTGCGATATCCTGGCACGCAACCGGGAACTGGGGCTTGCGCAAGCAGCCGCGGATCCTGCTGGATGTGTCGCGACTGGCACGCACCGTCGAGCGCAGCGGCATTCAACGGGTCGTCAGGAATATTGCGCGGGAGATGTGCAGGCTGGCGGAGCTGAAGCGTCCGGTCGAACTGGTCACGCAGATGGGCGGCAAGCTCTGGCGCGCCAACAACGTGGTTGCCTCGGTCTTCAACGTCGATGCCGCGCATGTGCCGGAACAGGAGCTGCCGATCCAGCCCGGCGACACCTTGCTGATGATCGATTCGTCATGGGACATGTATGCCGAGTTTTTGCCGATCTTCCACCAGGTGCGCCGGCGCGGCGGGAAAATCGTCACTGTCGTCTATGACACCATTCCGCTGCGCATGCCCGAAATGTGCGTGCCCGCTGTGGTCGCGGTCTACAATCGATGGTTCCACCTGGCGACGCAGCAGAGCGACCTGCTGCTCTGCATTTCTCGCGCAGTGGCCGACGACGTAATGAACTACCTTACCCAGCAGGATTTTGCGCCGCAACGAAAACTGCAGATCAACTATTGGCCGCTGGGAGCCGACATTGCCGTCACCCGGAATGAGACCGCGGTGCGTGCCCAGGTCACGAGCATCGCTTCCGACAAGAGCAGTCCGCTATTCCTGATGGTCGGGACGGTCGAACCACGTAAGGGTCATGAACTGGTGCTGGATGCGTTCGACTCCTTGTGGCGGAGCGGCGCCGACGTTCGCCTGTGTATTGCCGGCTCGGCCGGATGGATGGTGGACAAGACCATGCGGCGCATTTCCGCGCATCCGCAGCTCAACAAGAAGCTGTTCCTCGTCGAAAAGTTTACCGACGCGGAGATCAATCTTTGCTACGCCGGCGCCACCGCGCTGATTGCCGCTTCGGTCACCGAGGGATTCGGGCTTCCAATAGTCGAGGCTTCGCTGCATAAGGTGCCGGTGCTGGCGAGCGATATTCCTGTGTTCCGCGAAGTCGGGGGCGATGGCGTCACCTATTTTTCCCTCAACGGCTGGGCGGACCTGGCTGACAGGATCGTCGAGATCACAAAGATGGCGGCAGAAGATCGCGCCGCGCTGGCCAGCAAGGTGACGGTAAAAACCTGGCGTGAAAGCGCAATACGGCTGGTGGAGATTGTGCTGGACGGGAAGCATGTCTATCACCACATCCGCCCTTCCGCCGAGGAAGGGGCCTATGCCTCGGATATAAAGACTCCGGTGCCGCCATCGGTTGCCCCTCCCCGGCCGCAACTGCGACTGGGCGAGCCGCTCTAAAACTCGTCAAGAGCACCTCCCCAGTACTCGGCTTCCGCGAACCCGCTGACACGATCGATGACACCTGGCAAAGACGCTTTCCGGAAATTCACTGTCGTGTCGTTTGCGATTCGGATCAAAGAGAATCCGTCGCCCATCCAAATGCTTGCCTGCACTGGAAAAAGGGCATAATTTCAGGATGACAGTTCAGATAGCCGGGAAGTAAACCGCTGTGAGCCCGAAAGCACCCTACATCGGACGCTTTGCCCCCTCCCCTACCGGTCCCTTGCACAAGGGATCGCTGGTCGCCGCAATGGCAAGCTACCTCGATGCGAAAGCGCATCGAGGAAAATGGCTGGTGCGCATCGAGGATATCGATGAAGCCCGGACGGTTCCGGGCGCTGCCGAATCCATCCTGCAATCGCTGCATACGCTGGGCATGCAATGGGATGGCGAGGTGGTATGGCAAAGCCAGCGCAAAGCCTTGTACGAGGCCGCCTTCAAGCGACTGGGCACGCATGCCTACGCCTGCGGCTGCACGCGTCGCGAGATTGCCGATTCGCGCGTCGGCGTGGCTGCCGACGGCGCGGCAGTCTATCCGGGCACATGCCGAAATGGACTTCCATTGAGTAAGGTGGCGCGTGCCCACCGGTTACGGATACCCGGGGAGGGGAAAGATTTCATCGGTTTTGATGACCGCTGGGTCGGGAGGGTGACGCAGCACCTGGCGACCGAAGTCGGCGATTTCGTGCTGAAGCGGGCCGACGGCTACTGGGCCTACCAACTGGCGGTAGTGGTTGACGATGCGGACCAGCATGTCACGCATGTGGTGCGCGGCTCGGACCTGCTCGATTCGACGCCGCGGCAGATTTATCTGCAACGCTTGCTCGACATACCGGCACCGCGCTATCTGCATGTGCCGGTGGTGACCAATGAGGCGGGCGAGAAGTTATCGAAGCAGACCGGCGCGCTTGCCCTGGATTTGTCGAAACCCGAAGCGGAGTTGCATGAAGCTGCCTGCTTTCTGGATTTGCCGGTCGCGCCGGCGAAATCCATCGAAGATTTCTGGCAGCGCGCTACTGAAGCGTGGGCAGCCCGCTTTGCGCAGGCTGATTAGCGGCAATCAGCGCTTGGGCGAACCGCCGAGCAATGCTGCCACCTTCTTCTGCGGTTTGGAGGACTGGTCGCCGGAATTCGCTTCCTCGTCGGCCCTGGATGGGGCCGGCGTTTCCGGCTCGTAAGGCTTCAGGAACCACGGATCGACTTTCTCCTTGCGCGGAGCATACGACGTGCGTGCCTGTGCCGGCGCACGACTGCGCGGCGCGCTCTCGCCTTCTTCGCGTATCTTGCGTTCACTCGGGCGTACTGGCACAAATCCGGCCAGTTGAATCTTCGCGATGTTGTGCTTGATCAGCTTCTCGATATCGGCAAGCAAACGCGCATCTTTGTCGGAATACAGCGAAATGGCGTCACCCGATGCGCCTGCGCGACCCGTACGTCCGATCCTGTGGACGTAATCTTCGGCGTTATACGGCAGGTCGAAGTTGATCACGCATGGCAGTTCGGCGATATCAAGGCCGCGTGCGGCAACGTCGGTTGCGACCAGCACTTCAACGGAGCCCTGCTTGAAGGCTTCCAGTGCCTGCATGCGTTCCTGCTGTGTTTTG
>JAQGMD010000401.1 GCA_028292565.1 Burkholderia sp.
AGCACATCCATCGCCAGCTTCGGCGCATCGGCAATCTGCACAAAGACAATCCTGTCGCCCGGAATCGACGAGAGCAGCGTCAGGTCGTCTTCGATGGACAGCGTGTGAAAGCTGTCCAGGATCAATCCGAAGTTCGGATGCGAGACCGTCTCGACCAGACGCCATGCATGACGGTAGGAATTGACGTGCCTGCCCCATGCCAGCGCTTCGTAGCCCACCGTGATGCCGTGACTTGCCGCGAGTTCGGCGAGCGCGCGCAGCTGGTCGGCGATCAGATCGTCATCCGGAATGACGGCTGCGGAGACGTTGCTGCAGGCAAGGATTTTTGTCGTGCCCAACTCATGCATCAGCTCGAACTTGCGTTCGGCGCGCAGCAGGTTTTGCGTGAAGCGATCCGGCGGCACACCTTCGAAATCGCGGAATGGCTGGAACAGGAAAATTTGCAATCCAAGGTCGCCTGCCATGCGCTTGACGTCCCGTGGCGTGCCGTCAAAATACAGCAAGTCGTTTTCGAATATCTCGACACCGTCAAAACCCGCGTCAGAGATCGCCTTGAGTTTTTCCGGCAATGTGCCGCTTAAAGAGACGGTAGCAATAGAGTGAAGCATCATGCCTCCTCGGGCCAATTAAAAGCTTACTTGGGACCCTCGTCCATCTGCTTGAACACTTTCTGCGCCAGATGGAAAGCTGAATTCGCCGCCGGCACGCCGCAGTAAATCGCGGCCTGCAACAGCACTTCCTTGATCTCGTCGCGCGAGACGCCGTTGTTGGCGGCTGCGCGCAAATGCAGCTTCAGCTCTTCTTCGCGATTCAACGCAACCATCATCGCGATCGTGAGCAGGCTGCGGGTATGACGCGGCAAGCCGGGCCGGCCCCAGATTTCGCCCCATGCATAGCGCGTAATCAGGTTCTGGAATTCGGAATTGAACTCGTTCAGGTTGTCCTGCGCACGGTCGACGTGGGCATTGCCCAAAACCGCGCGACGCACTTCCATTCCCTTCACATGGCGTTCCCGGTCATCCATTTCATGTCCCTTCGCGCAAGAAACCCACCAATTGTTCGGTAAAGACATCGGCCATTTCCAAGTTTGACAAGTGCGCTGCATCCAGTTCCACGTAGCGAGCGCCTGCAACCCGGTCGGCGACCAGCTCGCTGTCTTGCGGTGGCGTTGCCAGGTCACGGGTGCCGGCGATGACGAGCGTCGGAGCGTTGATCGCGACCAGTCGTGAGCGCTGATCCATGTCGCGTACTGCGGCGCAACTTGCGGTGTAGCCGGCGGCTGGCGTATCGAGCAGCATCTGGCGCACGACATCGACTGCTACCGGCGCGCGCTCCCGGAAGCCCGGCGTGAACCAGCGATCGATCACCGCGGGCGCGACCGGCGTCATGCCTTCTCTGTCGACCTTGTCGATGCGTGCGCTCCATAGCTCCGGCGTACCGATCCGCGCGGCAGTATTGGCCAGGACCAGGCGATCAATCCAGTCCGGCTGTTCTGCGCCCAGCCACATGCCGATCATTCCGCCCATCGACAGTCCGCAGAAATGGGCACGGTCGATGCCGAGATGGTCCATCAAAGCAATCACATCGCCACCCAACTGTGGAATGGTGTACGGACCCGCCGGTACGCTCGATTCGCCATGACCGCGTGTGTCATACCGCAGCACACGAAAATGCTCTACCAGCGCCGGCATCTGCGGCTCCCACATCTCGAGCCTGGTGCCGAGCGAGTTGGACATGACGAGCCAGGGTGCGTACTCGGCACCTTCTATCTGGTAGCGCAAACGCAGATCGTCCGTTTCGAAATAAGCCATCGGATTTACTTTTGAGAAGTTGCACCGGTCTCGCGGTGGTAGGTTTCGAGCACGCGGTCGACGAAAGCCGCAGCTTGACCGAGGTAGTTGCATGGATTGAGCAAGCGGTCCAGTTCGTCGGGCGACAGTTGCAGGCCGGGTTCAAGTGCAAGCGTCTCGCGCAAATGCCGGCCAGACTCGCTTGCGCTGTGGCTGGCTTTTTCAACCAGCTGGTGTGCGGCCAGGCGGCCGATCTTTGCGCCGAGAGCGAGCATGACGGCTTCGGCCATGATCTGGCCGTCGGTTGCGTTCAGGTTGTCATGCATGCGCGCCGCATCTACCGTCAGGCCGGACACGACTTGATTCATCTGCTGCAGCGCCCCTGCGGTTAACTGCACGACTTCCGGCAGCGTGTCCCATTCCGCCTGCCAGCCGCCTAGTGCCCGCTCATGTTCCTGCACCATGCCCGCCAGCATGGTTGATACCAGTGCCGGGACGCGGATCGCAGCGGTCAGGGTCGCGGCACAGCCGACCGGATTGCGTTTGTGCGGCATGGTGGAGGAACCGCCGCGGCCTTCTGCTGCCGGTTCAGCCACTTCGGCGACGTCGGTTTGCATAAGCAGCGAGATGTCGCGTGCCATTTTGCCCAGGGTTCCGACCAGCATGCCGAGTGCGGTTGCGACTTCCACTATGCGATCGCGATGCGTGTGCCAAGGTGTGTCAGGCAGTGCAAGCTGCAGATCTTCCGCGAGTTCCGCAGCTACTTGCAACCCTTTATCACCGAGACTCGCCAGAGTGCCTGCCGCGCCGCCAAATTGCAGTACCAGCAGCCGGGGACGCAACGCCTTCAGCCGCTCACGGTGGCGTTGCACTGCATCCAGCCAGCCGGCGACTTTCAAGCCGAAGGTAATCGGGAGTGCGTGCTGCATCCACGTGCGGCCGACCATCGGTGTATGGCGATAGCGCTGTGCTTGCTGCGCCAGTGCATTAGCTAACTGCGCAAGGTCGGCGTCAATCAGGTTGAGGGCATTGCGCAACTGCAGCACGAGCCCCGTGTCGATGACGTCCTGGCTGGTGGCGCCCCAATGCACGTACTTGGCCGCGTCCTTGTCGCGCTGCGCCACGGCGGCAGTTAGTTGTTTCACGAGCGGAATCGCGAGATTGCCAGCTAGTGCGGCGGCATTTGCCAGTGCCGGCAAGTCGATGCGCCCAGCGTCGCAGCTGGCGGCGATCGGAGCGGCCGATTCTGCCGGGATGACCCCGACCCGTGCTTCCGCACGCGCCAGCGCAGCCTCGAAGTCGAGCATGTTTTGCAAGCAAGCCTGCGCGGAAAACACCTGCTGCATTGCTTCCGTCGAAAACATCGCGCCGGTGAGACTGGCTAGTGGTTGAAAGGTCATCTGTTCTGCCTGGTTTTCCGGCTTGCGCCGGAATGACATTGCTCCCGTAATGCACCCGGAAAACTCTTAAACATCGAAGAAAACGGTCTCACCCTGCCCATTGGTTTCGCCCTGCATCACGATGTTCCACTCGAGCACGCCCTCGCGCCCTGACATGCGACGTGCAATCAGTGTCGAACGGCGCTCGGCCGGGACCTGGTTCAATACCGGATCGTCGGCGTTCGAGGGTTCATCCGGGAAGTAGACGCGTGTCGCAAGCCGCTTGAGCAACCCGCGTGCAAAGAACGATACGACGATATGCGGCGCCTGCAGTGAAGAGTCGCGACCAGGCACGCGGCCGGGTTTGATGGTGGTAAAGCGGAAGCCACCGGCGCCGTCAGTAGGTACGCGGCCAAACCCTTTGAAGCCCGGCTCCAGCGGCAGATCGCGTGTATCGTCCGGGTGCGCATACTTGCCATGCGCATTGGCTTGCCAGATCTCGACCAGGCCGTCCGTAACCGGCGTGCCATTGCCGTCAAATACGCGGCCTTCGATTACAACGCGATCGCCGGTCACGCCTTCACCGACGAGGTTGTCGGTATTCAATCCGTCCAGCCCGATATGCAGGTAGGGGCCGACCGTTTGCGATGCGGTCATTTGCAGGCTCATCTCATTTCTCCATTGGCGTGGCTTCCCGCCCGCGCAGCACGATGTCGAATCGGTAGCCGAGCGCGTATTCGGGACTGGTGTGTTCCCAGTCGAATGCGGAAATCAGGCGATTGCGCGCCTTCTCGTCGGCGGTGCTGTTGAAGATCGGATCGAACGGCAGCAGCGGGTCGCCGGGGAAGTACATCTGTGTAACCAGGCGGGTGGCGAACGCCCTGCCGAACAGGGAAAAATGGATGTGTGCCGGCCGCCACGCGTTGTGATGGTTGCGCCATGGATAAGCCCCGGGTTTGATCGTCATGAACCGGTAGCGTCCTTCATTGTCGGTGACCACCCGCCCGGCGCCGGTGAAATTGGGATCCAGCGGCGCGTCATGGTTATCGTTCTTGTGTACGTAGCGTCCGGCCGCGTTCGCCTGCCACAATTCGATCAGCGTGTCAGGGACGGGCCGGCCGTTCTCGTCGAGCACCCGTCCGCTGACGACGATGCGCTCGCCGAGCGGTTCACCGGCGTGCCGGTGCGTCAGGTCGTCGTCGCCCGGCTGCACGTCGTCATGGCTGAATACCGGGCCCGTCACTTCAGACAAGGTCTGCGACAACAGGACCAGGGGTTTGGACGGCGAACGCTTCTGCGTGGAGACATAGGGCTCATACAAGTAGTCGGGCTGGCTGTTCCAGTACGGGCGGCGGTATTGTGCTGTTTCGGACATTGATATCTCCTGTCAAGCGGTTCCGTGCGCGCACTCTTATGTTCGGTTGGGTGCGTCAGATTCGTTCGATCACCGTTGCAATGCCTTGCCCCACGCCAATGCACATCGTGCACAGCGCGTACCGGCCGCCGGTACGGTGCAACTCGTACATCGCGGTCGTCACGAGTCGTGCGCCGCTCATGCCGAGCGGATGGCCCAGGGCGATCGCGCCGCCGTTCGGGTTCACGCGCGGATCGTCGTCCGGCACGCCAAGCATGCGCAGCACCGCGAGTCCCTGTGCAGCGAACGCTTCGTTCAACTCGATGACGTCCATCTGGTCGATGGTCATGCCGAGCCGTTTCAACAACTTCTCGGTGGCGGGCGCGGGTCCGATACCCATCACGCGCGGTGCAACGGCGGCGGTCGCCATGCCGAGGATACGCGCACGCGGTGTCAGTCCATAACGTCGCGCGGTAGCCTCGTCAGCCAACAGCATCGCGCAGGCGCCATCGTTCACGCCGGACGCATTGCCTGCGGTAACGGTGCCGTCCGGACGCACCACGCCTTTCAGTTTTGACAGCGCTTCGATGCTGGTGGCGCGTGGATGTTCGTCCTGCGCGACGGTGATTGGATCGCCTTTCTTTGGCTGAATCACAACCGGCGTGATTTCCTGCGCGAGGATGCCGTTCTGCTGCGCGGCCGCTGCCTTGTTCTGGCTCGCGGCTGCGAACCGGTCCTGGTCTTCGCGGCTGATCGTGTAATCGGTCGCGACATTCTCGGCAGTTTCCGGCATGGAGTCGACGCCGTACAGCGCCTTCATTTGCGGATTGACGAAGCGCCAGCCGATGGTGGTGTCCTGGACCGATGCGGTGCGCGAAAACGCGCTATCAGCCTTGCTCATCACAAATGGCGCACGGGTCATCGATTCCACGCCGCCGGCAATCATCAGAGTCGCCTCGCCGGACTTGATCGCGCGGGCAGCGGTACCGACGGCATCCATGCCGGAGCCGCACAGCCGGTTGATGGTTGAGCCGGGCACTGTTTGCGGCAAACCCGCCAGCAGCGACGACATGCGCGCCACATTGCGGTTGTCTTCCCCGGCCTGATTGGCGCAACCAAAGATCACATCCTGCACCGCAGTCCAATCGACGTCGGGATTGCGCGCCATCAGCGCACGCAGCGGAACAGCGCCGAGGTCATCGGCACGGACATCCCTGAGTGCGCCGCCGTAGCGACCGATCGGAGTGCGAATGGCGTCACAAATAAAGGCTTGGTTCATGGTTCACTCTTGCATGATAATTTCTGGTAAGGGCGCCATCTAAGCCGATGACCCCATCTGGTAAGTCAGCGGCACACCGCTTATGCGCTGCAACTCCGAGAACGACAGGTCGGGAATCATTTCCCGCACCACCAGGCCGTCCGGCGTCACATCGATTACCGCAAGATCGGTATAGATGCGGTTGACGCAAGCCAGGCCTGTCAGCGGATAGCTGCATTGCGGCACGATCTTGCTTTCGCCCTTTTTGGTCTGATGCTCCATCATCACGAACACCTGCCGGGCGCCGACGGCCAGGTCCATTGCGCCACCGACGGCCGGGATCGCGTCGGGCGCGCCGGTGTGCCAGTTCGCGAGATCGCCGTTGACCGCGACCTGGAAGGCGCCGAGCACGCAGATATCGAGGTGCCCGCCGCGCATCATGGCGAAGGAGTCGGCGTGGTGAAAGTAAGCGCCGCCGGTCAACAGGGTCACCGGCTGCTTGCCGGCATTGATCAGGTCTTCATCTTCCTCACCGGGTGGCGGCGCCGGGCCCATGGCGAGCAGGCCGTTTTCGGCGTGGAGAATGATCTCGCGATCGGGCGGCAGGTAATTGCCGACCAGGGTAGGGAGGCCAATGCCAAGATTCACATAAGCCCCTTCGGGAATGTCGCGCGCCACGCGTGCCGCCATCTCATTGCGCGTCAGCCGTTTCATGACCGGCTCCCTTGCAGTACGACACGTCGAACAAAAATTCCCGGGGTGACGATGGCTTCCGGATCGAGTTCGCCCAGCGCGACGATGTCACTGACCTGGGCAATCGCGCATTTGGCCGCCATCGCCATGATCGGGCCGAAATTGCGCGCCGTCTTGCGGTACACGAGGTTGCCCCAGCGATCGCCGCGGTGCGCCTTGATCAAGGCAAAGTCGGCACGGATCGGCGACTCCAGCACGTAGTCCTTGCCGTCGATCCTGCGTGTCTCTTTGCCTTCCACCATCAGGGTGCCGTAGCCGGTCGGCGTGAAGAAGCCGCCGATGCCGGCGCCCGCTGCGCGAATTCGTTCGGCGAGATTGCCCTGCGGCGTCAATTCGAGCTCGATTTCGCCGGCGTGGTACAGCGCATCGAAGACATACGAATCCACCTGGCGCGGAAATGAGCAAATGATCTTGCGCACCCGTTTCGCCTTGAGCAACGCCGCCAGCCCGGTGTCGCCGTTGCCGGCATTGTTGTTGACGATGGTGAGGTCGCGCGCGCCTTGGGCAATCAGCGCATCGATCAATGCGGCGGGCATGCCTGCATTGCCGAATCCGCCGATCATCACGGTTGCGCCGTCATGCAAGTCCGCCACTGCGGCTTCCATCGACTCGGCGATTTTATTGATCATGTTCCTGCCTCATTCATTCGGATAGGGGTTGGCAGCTGAATCAGCACCAGAAATGTTCTCCGGCCGGCGCGGCGCAACGAAATACACCCAGGCCAGCGCGACCAGGTAGGCGGTAGGAATCATCATGAACAACAGGGAGTAGTTGTTATTCGTCCTGGTCAGCACATAGCCGACGATCTGTGTCATGAACATGCCACCAATGGCGGAAAACATGCCGCCGAAACCGAATACCGACGCAACCGCATTCTTGGGCGTCATGTCCATTACCAGGGCCCAGATATTGGCCGTCCACGCCTGGTGCGCTGCAATCGCAATCGAAATAAAAAACACCGCCGACCACAGCCCGGCGGCGGAAGAGGCAAACACGATAGGGACGATGCAAATGGCGCAGATCAGCATCGACAGCAAGCGTGACGGAATCGGCTGCATGCCGCGGCTGATCATCACCGAAGACAAGGCGCCGCCGATCAGGCTGCCGACATCAGCCATCAGGTAGATCACGATCAGTGGCGCGCCCAATTCCGTGACGCTGATGCCCAGCTTGTATTGCTGGTTCAGGTAGGGTGGCAGCCAGTAAAGGTAGAACCAGAAGACCGGCGCCGACAGCATGGTGCCAATCGCATAGGCCCAGGTCGCGCGGAACTTGATAATTCGTGAATATGGAATCTTTTCAATGTGCGGTTCCGTCTCGCTCTGGACGTAGGTCAACTCGCCGCGCGAGACCGTCGGATGCTTGTCCGGATCGTAGTAAAACTTCCACCAGAAGAACAGCCATACCAGGCCGACGGTGCCGATCAGGTAAAAGGCTTCCTGCCAGCCCCAGAAGTACAAGATGGTCGGAATTAACATCGGGGTAACCATCGCGCCTACATTGGTGCCGGCATTGAAGATGCCGACCGCGATCGCGCGCTCGCCCGGCGGAAACCATAACCGCGCGGTCTTGATGCAACAAGGATAGTTGCCCGCCTCGAACAAGCCCAGGAAGAAGCGGCAGAACATGAAGCCAACCGCGGAAGCAACGAGCCCATGCGCCGCAGCGGCAATGCTCCACAACAGCACCGCGATCGCGAAGCCGCGCCTGACGCCGATTCTGTCGATCAGACGTCCCTGCAATACATACCCGGCCGCATAGCCGACCTGGAACCAGAAATTGATGTTGGCATAGTCCTGCGCCGTCCAGTTCATCTCCTTGGCAAGAAGAGGTTGCAGGATGCCGAGCGTGGCGCGGTCGATATAGTTGAGCGTGGTGGCGAAAAATACCAGGGCCAGCATGCCCCAGCGTACCTTGCCGATGGCAAAGGCCGCGCGCATCTTGTGAGGAATCGATTCGGCGGGCACTGGGGCGCCGGGCGCGGTCGTCGCGCCGCCGGCCGGGGTGCGATGTTTAGCCATGATGTGTCTCCTTCAATATCGTAATCAGTGCCGTACCAGCGATGCGAAGTGACGCACCATGCGTTCGGGATCCGGTTCTGCGCCGGTGAATAATCGGAAAGCGTCGACTGCCTGGAATACCGCCATGCCACCGCCGTCCAGGGTGCGGCAGCCAAGCGCGCGAGCGGTGCGCAGCAGTTCGGTCTCCAGCGGAAAGTAGACGATTTCAGCCACCCACAAATTGGGCGAGAGTAGATTGGCCGGCAGCGGCATGCCGGGCAGCTTTGCCATTCCCACCGGCGTTGCGTTGATTAATCCGTCGGCATCGGCCATGGCCGCGGGTAAATCGGTTCCGGCAATTGCCCGGTCAGTGCCGAAGCGCGATGACAAATCGTCCGCGACGTGTTCGGCGCGTGCGCGGTCGGTGTCGAAGATTGTCAGGCGTTTGACCCCCAGCGTCAGCGCCGCATGCGCTACCGCCGAACCGGCGCCGCCGGCGCCGAGTTGCACCGCGCGGTCCAGCTTCACATCGGGCAAACCGCGCCGAAAGCCCCGCGCAAAGCCGGACCAGTCGGTGTTGTGGCCGATGCGGCGTCCGTCGCGCAACACGACGGTATTGACCGCGCCTAACGCACGCGCATCATCCGACAGCTCATCGAGAAGCGGGATGATCAGTTGTTTGCACGGATACGTGATGTTCAGCCCGGCAAAACCCATTCGTTCTGCCGCCGTCAACAGATCAGGCAGTGCATCCGGGGTCAGGCCGAGGGCGTCGAGGTCGATGATGCGGTACATGTATTGCAGTCCAAGCTCTTTTGCCTCATGTTCATGCAGTGCCGGCGACAGCGACTGCTGGATGCCTGCACCGATGAGGCCCACCAGATAGGAGTGCGAAGGAGGTGTCGGCATGGGTGACTCCGGGTACAAATGGAAGCAATCTGGGGAAGGAAGGCGTAGGCGAGTAGCAGAGCTCAGGTAGCAGAGCGGTGGATGCTGCAGGGGCTGGCAAATAGATCCGACGGTGCGGGTACGCCTTGAAGACGTTGGACTGAATTTGACCAACTGCGTTATTTAGTTTTATGTCGCGAATTCGTGGCGGCTTTGATGCATAGCAAACGTTGCTTCACTTGCGGCGCTATGGCAGAGAAAAGCGTGCCAGCGATGCATGCGCCGAAAAACTTCCGTCGTTCAGGCTTTCATATAGCGGCGTGTCTCGTGAATATCTACCGGCAGTCGCGACCGTGACGGAGGCGTCATCGGTGGAAGCCGGATGATTGAAGGACTGTTCGCGCGCACGATGAACACCTCGTTATACAAAATGCACGAGCTGGCGCTGCACGGCTTTCCCAAGGTAGCACCCGATACACTGGCGAGACTGATTACGCGGCGCACCGAGTCGCATGTGAAGTTGCACTCAAAGGCACCGCGAATGGTGTACAGACGCCTCGCTACGATCGGTGCATCCGGCATCGTCCCTTCATTGGCTTCAAAACCGATGCAGGATGCCGGCTTGCAAACCGGTAAGGGTTCGTCCGTTGATATCGCTGCCAGTCAAATTGGCAGACGGGGCCGCGGATCCACTGAACCGGAACCCCGCATTCCTGTCGTTTTTCATATAGTTGGCAAATCCGTACAGGGTCGTTCGCTTGGAGAGTTCGTAATACGCGCCAACGTTTCCGCCCCGCGCGCCCGAGTCACGATCGGACCTGTCGTTGATAGTCCCCCACAATGCACCGACCCGGAGTTTCGGGCTGACCCGGTAATCGGCAGAGATCTGGTAAACGTTATAGAAACGGCTTATATCCGGATTCGTCCCCAAGAAATAATTATTGGGAATGCTGACATTGCTGAGAATGGACGCGGCAGTGTTGCCGGCGGCATTCCCGGTGATGTTATTGCTTCGTACATACGCGAGGTAAATTTTGCCTTTTCCGTAGTCGTAATCTGCGTAGAGATTATGGTATTGGACTTTATTCTGGAAAGGGCCGGCCGGCGTAGGCTTTGCCGCCAGTCCGGCATACCCGGCACGATAGGGTCCGTTTGTGTAGTCAAGGGCGAATTGATAGACCGCTCTCCGGTTGACGCTTTCACCAGGAACTTCCGTGAATGCATAGTGGACCGTGGCTTGCAGGTTCGCAATGCGGGGCGACTTGTACGAGAGGTCGTTGTCGTAGCGGGACGGGACACCGAAGGTATTGATAATCGAGCCAAAGGTTGTGCGTTCCGTGTAATCGATCGCACCGCCAATAAAGAATATTTCCGTATTTTGGCGCCCGGCGCGAAATTCGCCCACGGGGGTGCTGACACCGATCCACGCCTGGCGGTCGAAGACACGGCCAGGGTTGGCAGGACCCGTACTGGGATCGGCGAAAGTCCCCGAGTCCGCATTGAATCCGGTTTCAAGATTAAACTTTGCCTGGTAACCACCACCCAACTCTTCTACGCCGCGAAATCCAAGACGACTTCTGAGGATCGCGCCATCATTCAGCCCGGTAATGGAGCGGTCGCTATTGCTTCTGATGTACCCAAGATATTGGTCCACGTTTCCATACAGAGTGATATTGGTTTGCGCCTGCGCGGCTGTCGAACACGCCGCGAGTGTACATAAAGCGGTCAATTTCTTTTTCATATAACCTCCATCACCAGATACGCAGCGAGAATCACATGAGGCCAAGAAGGAACGCGCATGGGCCAGGCTACGGCTGCACCGCCTCGACACCACTACATCGCAAGCGCGGCAATCGCAAGCGCATAGCCTTGTATTCCAAATCCCAAAATCACACCCGACGCAACTGGCGATAGCCATGAATGATGCCGAAATGGCTCACGCGCATGGACATTTGAAATATGCAATTCAATCAGACGCACTCCGGTACCCTTGATTGCGTCATATAACGCAATTGACGTATGGGTATAGGCGCCCGCGTTGAACACGACGCCTGCCAATGCGCCCTGCGCTTGTGCGGCGCCGGCCTCGTGGATCCAGTCAATCAGCACGCCTTCATGGTTGGATTGGCGAAAGTCAAGAGCGAATCCATGAGCTTCACAGGTGGTGCGGCACAAAATCTCCACATCGGCGATGGTCTGACTTCCATAGATAGCCGGTTCGCGCGTGCCTAGAAGATTGATGTTTGGGCCGTTCAGTACCAATACGGTTTTCATTCACCTGACTCCATCAAATTTTCTGGACCTTACCCGAGACCACCGGTTTTGACGCCGCACGGATTCCACCGTTTCGGCTCGTGCACCGACATCTGCGGGGCGTCAAATGGTGGATTCGGACCTTTGGCCGCCTGGCATCAAGGCCGGGCGCGCAAAGGCGCACGTGCAGTCGGTCGCCGACCTTCGTGGGCGGCGCGTCGCGGTGCAGTTCTCCACGCTGCTACAGAGCCTGCTTGCCGTTGAATCAGGCGCTCGGTACGATCCAATTTACTGGATAGAATCGCTGGCAACGCTGCGAGACCAGACACCGCTACGTTTGTGTTTTTTAAGGATTTCTTTCCATCGCTATTTGGCCTTGGGTGTCCTAAAAACACACAAGCAAGTCTACGGCTGTGTGTGTATTGCAGGTGGCCCTGCGAATAGTTCGGACGATTTGATCCGGGTCAAGCAGATCGCGAACCCCGATCCTTACCAACTACTCTCATCAAGGGGCAGCACTTCGCTTTGCAACATGGCGTAAAACGCGCGATCGCGCCGCCTTCGGCGCATTGCAGACTTGCTTCCGTTATTTTCTTTTGGAACGCCATCATGCGCGCAATGAAAGCGGCAGTATTCGTCAGTCCTGAAAAATCGTGCTTGAAGAAAAGCCAATACCTTCAATCGGTCTTGGAGAGGAACTAATTAAGATCACGACGACCACGATTTGCGGCACCGACATACATATTCTTAAGGGGGAATATCCGGTCGAGCCGGGGCGAATTGTCGGGCATGAGCCGGTTGGGGTCATTGCGGAACTCGGGCCAGGTGTGACAGTTACCGGAACAGGAGTCGGTCATCAATGCGAGAACCTGCGGTTATCGTTGACTAAAATCATTCGGAACGCAGATGGCGGCAAGGACCTAATCGATTGATGGCAAACGCCATTTTTGGAGGAAAGGCTGGACTTGCTCAGGTGGCAGTGGGCGGGAAATGTAGTGCCCCTGGATCTCGTCGCAAGAGAGGGACGTCAATATCCTCGTTTGTTGCGCGTTTTCGACGTCTTCGGCCACCACCCGCATGCCAAGCGCATGGACCATGGTGATGACGGCCTTGAAAAAAGCGCCGGCTTTCTCTGTCCGGTCTATCTGGCACGTGAATGCACGGTCGACCTTCAGTACATCGATATC
>JAQGMD010000427.1 GCA_028292565.1 Burkholderia sp.
CAAGGCGTGAGGAGGAGCCATAGCGAGCTATGGCGACGACGAGCAACGCAGCAACGCGCCCGCTACGGCCAGCAAAATTGACCAACTCATTCCTGCGCGGTGCCTTAGCCCAGGTAGTCACCAGATCTGCCAATTGCAACCGCGAAGTAGCACCATCAAAGATTCCGGGAGCGCTGCTGCGCCGTCCTTAGAAGTTAGCATTCACTTACAAGAACGTCGCGAGAATTCCAGCATAAAGAAATTGTCATTAGGACAATTACATGCTGAAATAGTGTTATCTAAACGTTAACACTCCTACGCCCATGATCGACGGAATACAAAGTGCGGCCAGCCTTCTCAGCTCGCGATTGGCGCACTACACGCAGGGCACGCGACTACTTCGGCTCACGACATCCCTGGGTGCGGACGCCCTGCTCGTCGAACGCATCGAAGGCCGCGAGAGTTTGAGCGATGTCGGAAGCTTCAACATCACCGCACTGTCGACCGATGCCCATATCGATCCGAATTCGCTACTAGCGCAACCAGCGCTGCTGCAACTTCTTTCCCAGCACAGTCGCACCGATCTCCGACCCATCCATGGCCATATCACGGCGATGGAGCTCATTGGGTCCGATGGTGGTTTCGCCCGGTATCGCATCACGCTCGAACCGTGGCTGGCTTTCTTGCGCTATCGCCGTGACAGCTACATCTGGCAAGGCAAGTCGGTGCTCGATATCGTCCAGGACATCTTCAGCGACTACAAGAACCAGGGCAAGCTCATTCCCTCATGGCGGTTTGCCGTTGCGGATCCGGGTCAATACCAGGTGCGCGACGTGTGCACCCAGTTTGAAGAAAGTGACCTCGCCTTCATCGAGCGCATGTTGGCGGAAGAAGGCTTGTTTTACTGGTTCGAACATACCGGCGACACCGGCAGTGAAAGTTTCGGCTCCCACACTCTCGTCATTGCGGACCACAACGGCGCGTTCACGCCGAACAAGCAAAATACCATTCGATATCATCGCGCCGCTGCGGTTGAACAAAGCGACAGCATCACCGGCTGGCACGCGCACCGCAGGCTCGCCACCAATGCAGTCACCCTCGGCAGCTGGAATGAAACGCAGGCGAACCTCGTCAACACGACGGCCGACAATGCGCACAACAACGGTGACGTTCCGAGGCTTGCCGCCGTCGACCATCCCGGCCAGCGTCGCTTCAACGGCCGCGCAGAGATCGAACGCACCGCACGCCGCCAACTGGAAGCCCTCGAAGCCCGCAACAAAACCTACTCCGGAGTAAGCACCGTCAGGACACTCGCTCCCGGAACCACCTTCGTCTTCACCGACCATGCGATTCACGACGTCGACCGCAATAACGGCGGCAACGAGGCTGCAACCTTCGCCGTCATCAGCGTCAGGCACTTCGGCCGCAACAATCTATCGTCCGAAGCGCGCGTGCTGATCGCCGACTTGTTCGACAACAGCGTGCGCCCGGAGCGGAAAAAAGAGGACGAGCCACTCTACACCAACCACTTCACCGCACTGCGCGCGGATATCCCGTGGCGCCCGCTGACATCAGACGGTCGCGGCGCGCTATTGCACCCGAAGCCGAACGTCTCCGGCGTCCACACCGCAATCGTCGTCGGCACCTCGGGCCAGGACGTCACGACCGAGCGCGACCATCGCGTCAAAGTACAAATGCACTGGCAACGCGGCGCCCCAAGCCAAAGCCGCCGCGGCCACCCGCAAGGCAACGACAACGCCCCCGGCAACGACAGCGCCTACATCTGGGTGCGCGTCGCTGAGCCCGCCGCCGGCTGCAACTGGGGCAGCAGTTTCATACCTCGCGTCGGCCAGGAAGTCATCCTCGACTACGTCGAAGGCGACATCGACCGTCCGATCGTCGTCGGCAGCCTGTACAACGGCAAAGGCATGGAAGACGCGCAAGGCAACCAGATTGCCCAAGGCGCGGGGCCCGCCAACGGCAATGCGCCAGCCTGGTTTGCCGGCAACAGCGGCGAACATGCACATAACGCCATCCTATCCGGCTTCAAGACCCAGGAAATCGGCAACAGCCAGGATGGACAAGGCGGATATAACGCACTGATATTCGACGACACGACCGATCAGGTCGGCGCACGACTGCAAACCACCAAGACCGGCGCGCAGCTGAACCTCGGCCACATCAAGCGCCAGCATGACAACGAACGAAAGCAAAGCCACGGACACGGCGCGGAGCTGACCACGGATGCATTCGGTGCGATACGTGCTGGACAAGGATTGCTGATCTCCGCAGACGCGCGGCCCAATGCGGGCTCGGCGCAGATGGATGCAAAGGAGGCGCATAACCAACTGACCCAGGCGCATGCCTTACAGAAGGCACTGACCGAAACAGCACGCAAACACAATGCCTTCGTCAACAAAACCTTCGACGAAGAGCGGCACACGTGGCCTGAGACCGTACTCGCCCGCCCCATCGAATCGCTGGCGAAAACCGAATCCGGAATCGGGTCTGATGAAGGCGGTGGTGCGGGAACAGTGCCGGCCTTTGGTCGTCCGGATCTGGTCATGAGCGCGCCCGGTGGCGTTTCGCACCTGACGCCTATGGACATGCATATGCGATCGACTGTGACAACGATTACAGGCGGGCTCGACGTCAGCGCCACAGTCGGGCGCAATCTGGCTGCGGCCGTTCGAGACGGCATTAGCCTGTTCACATACGGCGACGCGAAAGCGAAGCGGAAAGGGCAAGGGGATAAAGGAATAAAGCTTCACGCGGCCGCCGGGAAGGTCGACCTGCAGGCGCAAAGCGCCGAACTGAAAGCGGCAGCCGACAAGGACATCCACATCAACAGTACGCATCAAAAGATCGAAGTGGCCGGCAAGGACCACGTGATGCTAACCGCCGCTGGAGCGCACATCAAGATATCGGGCGGACGCATCGAAATTCATGCCCCGGGTCACGTGCTCTTCAAAGCAAGCATGAAAGTATTGGATGGGCCAACCAGTCTCTCCCACGCAGGCGCAACACTGCCAAAAGGGGAACTCAACCCGTGCCCGGCAGCGCAGGCATCAGCAGCAGCGGGAGGCGCCAGTGCAATTTGAATCTACAGTACAAGAGCTACGCCAGAACCTCGATCGACTAACGCCGATCTTTGTACTGGTAGACCCGATGCTCGGTGAGCCGCTATCGATGGGCGGTGGTCCCACGAATAACGCAGATCCGCAGGCCGACCGCGAAGCCATGTGGCAGCGTCCTGTGACTCGCATCGAGTTGCCAGAACGAGTTCCGCTCACACTGCACCAGCACCCCTATCTTGTTGCACTAAATGGCGTCGACGATCCGCTGCTCGAAGTCACTTTAGAAGCGGCTCAAACTGAACGCGCGCAATCCCAGGAAGACGGACTTGAGGGCTCCGGTGCTGCCCCTCACCATATTGGTGGCTGGTTACAAAGCAGCATGCATCCACCGCAGTTCGCCCGCGGTTTAGCTTCCCTCCTGAAGGTCAATACAGACGCACAAACCAAGGCCTCTTACTTTCGCCTGGCAGACCGACGAGTGCTCGCGCTACTACGTCATGTTGTCGGGGATGCTCGCGTCGCTTCCCAATTTGGCAGATTGCAGCAATGGATATACCTCGATGTACAAGGAAAGCTGTCCAGTTTATGCAGCCCCGGCGAGGATATAAGTCCATTGCGCCTCAGTATTGCAGAATGGGGCACGATGGAGCAAGGGGAAGAACTCAACCGAACGATCGCGCAGTGGCTCGGTGAGGTAGCGAAATCCGGCAACGATCAGCTTCAACCTGAAGCGCTCTATGCCTCTGTATATAAAGCCGTATCCGAGGCTGGGCAAGCGGCCACGAAGTGGCCACGCCGTTTCACTCACACGATAGACAAAACAATCTGGGCTACTTTGACCCTGCTACATCCGACCCTGCGGAAGGATGGGGCCGTCCACGCGCAGATGGGGGATCCCGGGAACCCGGACGAACCACCGGAACCATTACGGTATTTGCACACGCAGCTACGTGCACTACTGCAAGCGCGTCACGACCGCCGCCAACCTGCACACGCCAGCAAACGCCATTCAGAGGACACGCATGCCTATCCCAAATAAACAGTGCGAAACCTGCAACAAAAGCACCTTGTCCCTACTGCTGCTGCGCCCCAGCCCAATCGCAAAACGCGGTGCGCTCGTCCCTCCTGGATCAGCCGCCGTGGCCAGCGACGAGATTGCAATGGCAGGATTGTTACCGGAACGGTTACCTACGGAATCGCGTTTTGCGCTGCGCTTGCTGCGTGACGGATATGTGCATGTGTATATAGCCAGCCCTCCGCCGGGAGTGAAAAATTGGCTGGTGTACCGCGTCACCGACACCGCGGATCTCGTGCCGGACTGGCATCCATCGTTCAAGAAGCCGGTGGCGTGCAAAGACGACAAGCACAATCAAGCGGGTATGAAGCTTCTCAACATACCTCAGGCACACAAGATCAATGAGCTCTGGATCGCGTATAGCGCCAACCTTTGGAACGCTACCCTGCGTGCAAAAAACCAGGCCAATTCCAAAGCGATGAAGCATGTCTCGCTGGACGGCCGGTCTGCCAACACGTTCCAGCCAACAACGGAAAACCTGAAATCCAAAGTTCTTGAATGCGCATTGGGCAAGCTAAGCGTGAACGGCGCCATTGACCATGAATTTCCGTTTCACAGCATGGCGCAACGCGTTGAGGATCTGGCTGACAACCTCAAGAAAGCCGCTGCTTGCCACCCGAAGACGAAAGGGAAAGAACTCGCGGTGGTGCTGAGCGATCCGGTCGGCATTGCATCAGAGTTGAACGCGCTGCGTCTACGCAGACATGAATTGGTAAAGGATGAACTCGCCAAGCCTGAAATCGCGCATCCATTTAAAAGTTCCAATGCGCTGATGGGCCTGAAAAAAATCATGCTCGACGCGAATCACCTGAAGAGCTACGAGACTGTCAGCCCGGTAATGAACCGCGGAGAATTCGAGAATGTGATGCGTGTGAAGCCGAATCCGCGCGACTGGCCTGCGGATACCCGGTGGGAACCGATTGAACCGACCAGGGAAAATATCGCCCGCTTCGGCAGTG
>JAQGMD010000433.1 GCA_028292565.1 Burkholderia sp.
AGTAGGAAGCACCGCCCGAGTAACTCTTCAAAACCAGTGCGCCGATGATGCCCTTGGGCGAGTTGAGCGGCACGCCCAGCCAGCATAGCAAGCTCTTGCCGCCGGGGGCTCGCAATTCCTCGGGCAGAGCGGCTAGCGTCTCGCGGCGCAGCAGCAGCGGCTGCCGGGTACGAATGACATCTGCGCACAGAGTGCCTGTGGCCGGCTTGCGCGACGCGGGAGCCTCATATTCATCTACATGATATGGAAAGCTCAGCTGCTCACTTCCCTCCTCGTACATCGCCACGGAAAAATTACGAGCCGGCAGCAGTTTGCCGATAATCTGATGAATCAACTGAAACAGCGCAAGCGGATCCTCCGCCACATGCGCGGCCTCGGAAATTTCGTAGAGCGCCGCCTGCATCGATTCGGCTTGCTTGCGTTCGGTAACGTCGCGCGCTACAGCTATCCTGAGCTGACCATCCTCCGACCGGCGGGCCGACCACATGATATGTGCCACTTCCCCATTCTTGCGAACGTAGCGGTTTTCAAAATGAAGCTGGAGATGTCCGCCTACGACTTTGCCGGCGGCATTCAAAGTCCGTTCCCGATCTTCGTGAAACACAAAGTCGATCATCGGCTTACCAATCATTTCTTCGGGCGTGTAGCCGAAAATGCGTTCGCATGCCGCACTGACAAATACAAAGCGACCGTCCCCACCCACCACGCACACAGCATCGAGCAGGAGGTCTATGAGGAAATCGGCTAAGGGGGGATATCCGTTTATTTCCATCTGATAATACTAGCTGAAGTTTACGCAAGGCGCTTTTCCCGGCCGAATCAACCGATCGACTGTCACCCATAAACCCGGGTCGAACCCCGACATCACTACTTCATCAAAGACTTCTGTAACCAATCGGAATACCCAGTCGTTGCTGAGCGGGTCTGCCCGGTAACGTGAGCACGATCTTTTTTGCGAGTGATTGCCCGGCCATAGGCAATAATGTGCAACTTCTGTTTTTAAGAGCTTGCCCGGTATCCGTGCGCGAGACATCCCTATGCAAATTGAATCGATCCGCCTGCGCCTGCGGGAACTAGGCGCGCTGCCGGTCCACGAGCAGCGCGTGCTGCGAGACTGGCTGCAAGTCCGGCCGCACGAACAGGGGCGCCGCCGTCCCAACGACTTTCTCCCCAAGACGCTGCGCGAGGCATTGCCGAAAATCGATGCCGATCTGCACGGCCTCGCCCGGCTGATCTCATCCCATCCAACCGACGATGGCGCGGCCCGTTTGCTGGTCGGCCTCGGCGATGGGCAGATGGTTGAAAGCGTGCTGCTGCCACGCGACGGCGTGTGCGTCTCTAGCCAGGTTGGTTGCGCCGTCGGGTGCCAGTTCTGTATGACCGGCCGCAGCGGCCTGATCCGCCAGGTGACGAGCGGCGAGATCGTTGCGCAGGTAGCATTGGCACGCTCGTTGAGAGCCGTGAAAAAAGTGGTCTTCATGGGGATGGGCGAGCCTGCGCACAACCTGGACAATGTGCTGGATGCAATCGACTTGCTGGGTACCGAAGGGAATATCGGACATAAGAACCTTGTGTTCTCCACCGTCGGCGATCCCCGTGTATTCGAGCGCCTGCCTCTTGGCGAGGTGAAGCCGGCACTAGCCTTGTCCCTGCATACAACCAAGCCGGCACTCCGCGCGACCCTCCTGCCGCGCGCGCCGCACATGACGCCGGCCGAGCTGGTGGCACTGGGCGAGCAATACGCGCGGAAAACGCATTATCCCGTGCAGTACCAGTGGACACTGCTGGAAGGGATCAACGATGGAGAGGACGAACTGGACGGCATTGTCGATCTGCTAAAGGGGAAGTATGCAGTGCTGAACATGATTCCCTACAACACCATCCCCGACCTCGAGTTCAGGAGGCCTTCCCTGGAGCGGGCGCAGGCAATTGCGCGTGCCCTTCATCGGCGCGGGGTGCTGACCAAGCTGCGCGACTCAGCGGGACAGGAGGTCGATGGAGGATGCGGGCAGCTCCGAGCGCGTGCCAGCGCCTTTCAAGGACGAACAATCCCGCTGCGGCCGGCTTAAAGTTCACAACCGTTTTCAAGGCTACGTTCCACTTAGTATTTCCCGAGGTAGCCTCTGTACCAAAAAATTCAGCAGCGCGGCAACACGAGGGGCCAGCACTCAATCGCCCTATGCCAACGCTAATCAACTTATATGAACAACTGGCCGACGAGCTGGGTGCGCTGATTGCAGGCCGCGTCTTTGCACCAGGCGACCGGCTGCCATCGATACGCCGTCTCGCACAGCAAAAGCGGCTGTCTATCAATACTGTCATGCAGGCGCTGCGTCTGCTTGAGGATCGCGGCCTGATCGATGCCAGGCCGCAGGCGGGTTTTTATGTACGCCATCGTGCCAGAACGCTGATCTCCGTCGCTGCTTCCAACGACCTGAAGGAACCGGTTTATGTCGGCATCAACAACCTGTTGATGCAAGTGCTGAAAGCCAACGAAGGCGCCGGGACGGTCCCGCTCGGATCTGCGTTGCCACCGGATGAACTGCTACCGATAGAGCGGATGCAGCGCACCGTCGGTTCCGTGGCCCGGCGCGACCCTGCACTGTTCGCCAAGGTCGGTTACTTTGATATGAACGAGCCTAGCTTTGTCCGCCAGGTGATCCGTAGAGCGGTCGACTGGGGCACGCTAGCCGCCGACGAAATCGTCGTCACCAGCTCCTGCACCGAGGCGATCAGTTTGTCCCTGCGCGCCGTGGCCAAACCAGGCGACACGATTGCCGTCGAGTCTTCGACCTATTTCGTTCTGCTGCAATTGTTGGAGAGTCTGGGGATGAAGGCGCTGGAAATACCGACCGATCCGAAAACCGGGCCGTCGCTCGACGCACTTGAATTGGCGCTGCAAGAAGGCTTATGCCAAGCATGTCTGTTCATTCCGAATTCAAACAATCCGATCGGCAGCATTATGCCGGAGTCGAGCAAGAAGCGCCTGGCGAATTTGGTAGCTCACTACAATATTCCGCTGATCGAAGATGACGTGTACGGCGATCTCTGCTTTACCCTGGAACGACCCTGGCCGGTCAAGGCATACGACACCACGGGTAACGTCTTGATGTGCTCTTCATTCTCGAAAACTGTCGGTCTTGCGACACGGGTAGGCTATGTAGCGGCCGGCAAAATACGCTCAGGAAGTAGCGTTTCTCAAAACCGTTTCGAGCGGGGTTACGAGTCACTTTTTCCAGGCAATGGTGGCCGAATTCATCGGCGGCAGCGGTTACGATAAACCAGATCCGTAAAATGCGACGCGTTCTCGCGCAGCGTATCGCACATATGTCAGATGCGGTGTCCGCATCTTTCCCCCATGAGTGCTTTATTTCGGAGCCACAGGGCGGGTTTGTGCTGTGGGTTCAAATGCCGGAGCGAGTGGATGCGATGGAGTTGCATAGGACGGCAGTCAAGGAACGTATTGCATTCATGCCTGGGCCCCTGTTTTCTGCGTCCGGCAAGCTCAGGAATTTTATCCGGCTCAATTGCAGCAATGCGTGGAGCCACGATATCGCGCTCGCTGTCGAGAAGCTCGGTCGCATGGTTCATGATGAGGCTGGGTCTGCAGCGCGGAAGCGCGCGTGAGTCTGTGCGTCGATATCGCTTTGAGACTTCTTAACCGACTTGATTAGGTCGTATATTCCGGACCAGGAAACAGTGGGAAGCCGCGGAGAAAGACTCTGAAAATCTTGTCAAGGACGTTGCGATCAAAGTTCATTGGGCGTTCGGCATTCGGATGGCGGGTGCAATGCATCCAATTTGATCTGTAAGTTAGAACCGCCAATCATGTCTTCCGTTTTAATGTAATTGTATCGAATACAGTACGAAACGTGAGGCGAAGGCACGCGCAACTTCGGATAGTACTTGAGGGTTTCACTCTGGATTTCCAGACGCAAGTTGCGCTAGTTACCAATAGCGATAATTTGATTCAGTGAGTCACACGCAATTGCAAAAATCTCCTCCGGCACCTGCTTCATCGGATGGGCCTTCGCGCCGCGCATCTTCCAGTCAAATGATTTTGGCTGATGCGTGAGAATATAACTTACTACTCCCCTGGCCCCGGAAAACTTGACGGCAAAGGGATTCGTTTCGTTATATGCCGCAGTGGTCATTGGCAATCCGATCACGATGCCGGTGCGCTCGTTGAATGCACTTGGAGATAACACCAACAGGGGATGGACATCTTTCATTTCCCTGCCAGCCTGCGGGTTGCAATCAATCCAGATCACGTCGCGTCGACTTGGCGACCATGTCTTCTTCGCCGCCATCAAAATACCTCGACGCCCACTCGGCCAGTCACCATCGCTTCGCCACCATGTTTAACCGGATCGAACAAAGCCAGCTTTTGTGCGAGCGACAGCTTCGGCTCACCGACAGGCTTTACCACCACCCCATCATCTTCCACGGTCACTTCGACCGGCTGCCCTACCGCGAAATGTGCGGAACGGGCGACTGCAGCGGGGATGCGCACGGCAAGGCTATTACCCCACTGCTGAATCGTAAGTTTTGCGGATTTTGCCATGTTGACTCTCCATAAGTATCGACAAGTGTAAGCGTTTTCGACATCGTGTCAACATGTTTATACATGTTGTAGCGCCTCAGAAGACAATGGGGCGATGGTCAGGTCTTGCCCTTTGCCTTTCGAACCGCTACCAGGGAAAGACAAGATCCGACCATCGGACATCTGGATTGCTTCTCTCAATCGACCCACCCTGCTTCGCACCTGCTAGCATGAAGGTTTCGCGCAACATTTTCCGCATCTCCCAATGAGGAAATCCACGACTCCATGTCCCGCACGACCATCCATTTCGTTATAGTGTTCGCCGTCGTATACGTCGGACTGTGTGCGACGCTTTTCATCTTCCAACGCTCACTGATTTATTTTCCGCAACCCCGAAACTTTGGCTCGGACAATACGACGATGACGCTTCATGTGCCGGAAGCAGAGCTGCGCCTCTGCGTCACAGCGCGTCGCGCTCCGAAAGCTTTGCTGTATTTCGGCGGCAACGCCGAGGACGTGTCTTTTAATCTGCCGACTCTCTCCAGTGCGTTTCCCGACCACGCAATCTACCTGCTTCACTATCGCGGATATGGTGGCAGCTCCGGCAAACCATCGGAGCATGGCCTTTACTCGGACGCCATTGCCCTGTTCGATAAGGTGCACACGAAGCATCCGGATATCACCGTCGTTGGACGGAGCCTGGGCAGCGGTGTCGCAGTACGTCTCGCAAGCGTTCGGCCGGTGTCACGACTCGTACTGGTCACGCCTTTCCACAGCCTTCAGGACCTGGCCGTGCAGCAGTTTCCTTACTTTCCGGTGAAGTGGCTGTTGCGCGACAAGTTCGAATCCTGGCGTTACGCGCCTCAAGTCAGCGCGCCGACGGTAATCATCGTTGCCGCACATGACGAGGTCATTCCGACAGGAAGCGCGAAGCTGCTCTATTCTCGTTTTGCTAAAGGCGTTGCTTCGTACAAAGTGATTGACGGGGTTGGCCACAACTCGATATCGGATAGCCCGGCATATTTGCCGGCGCTGAAAAACTCGAACAAGTAACCCGGAAACAGAAGCCATTCGTTGTTCGGGGGAATGAATGTTGGGATTTCATCCCAACATTCACAAGCAAATAAAAAGGGTTCAACACACGATGTGTTGAACCCTCTTTACATCACGCGGTGCTCAATGAGAGTCCGCTCAGGCCTTCCCGACTGCTTCCGATTTCGGTTGGACGGCATCCGTGGCTTCATCATTATTGAAACGCTGGAACAGCGTCGCAACCAACGGGCCGGAGATGTTGTGCCAGACGCTGAAGATGGCGCTGGGCACAGCCGCCAATGGCGAGAAATGCGCGGTGGCGAGTGCAACACCGAGGCCGGAGTTTTGCATCCCTACTTCAATCGACATCGTCTTGCGCTTGGCAACGCTCAGGCCAGTCAGCTTCGCCAGCCAATATCCGAGCAGTAGCCCGAGGCCGTTGTGCAGGACGACCACAGCAAAAATCAGCAGTCCGCTGGTAGCGATCCTGGCCTGATTGCCGGCGACGACGGCGGACACGATGGCCACGATCGCGACAACGGAAACCAGGGGCAGCACCTCGACACAAGCTTTGACTTTTTCGCGGAGCAGCGATTGCGCCAGTACGCCGAGTGCGATCGGCACAACCACCACTTGAACGATGGACCAGAACATGGCCGAAGCGCTGACTTCCAGCCACTGGCTCGCCAGCAGGTAGATCAATGCAGGTGTCACTACAGGCGCCAACAAGGTTGTCACGGATGTAATCGCCACAGAGAGAGCCACGTCGCCGCGTGCCAGGAAAGTCATCACGTTCGAGGCGGTGCCGCCGGGGCAGCAGCCTACCAGGATGACGCCAACGGCGACCTCGGGCGGCAGTTGCAGCGCGGTGCTGAGCAGCCAGGCGAGGCCCGGCATGATGATGAACTGGCCGAGTACGCCGATGGCGACGTCCATCGGTCGTTTGACCACTTCACGGAAATCGTCCTTGGACAGGGTCAGTCCCATGCCGAACATGATGATGCCGAGTAGCGGCACGATGTAGGGGCCGATCCAGCGGAACTCGGCGGGAGCGAAGTAAGCAAGTACGGCGAATAGCAATACCCAGATGGCAAAGGTGTTGCCGACGAAGCGGCTCAGGCGGGCGATAGCCTGCATAGTGAATTCCTCGAAAATGAAAACATGCGACGGTCGCATCCCGCGAAACAGGTAGTACAACCGGGGAATGGCGCGACTGCCGCCATAATGGATCAGCAAGAACGTGGACCGGCATGTTTGTGCCAGACGCCGCGGGGTACGCAGGGACCGGCCAAAGTCGCGCAGATGTGCGCGGACAAATACGATCGGCTGGGTGGGCCGGCGCTGTGACGGTGAGGCGGGATTATACCCGTCGGTCGCGGCGGCTACAGTGCGGACTTTCACGTATACCGGCGTGTAAAGCAGCGACGGCACTTCAGCGGTGCAACCAGTGTCTAATCCACCATAAATGCCATATTGTCAACAATTGGCGGCCCGGGCTGACCCAGCCTGCTCCGGTTACAATGCTCGCCCCTCACCTACCGACTTGTTGCCATGACAGAATCCGTTCGCCTCGCCAAACGCGTTGCCGAGTTAGTCCCCTGCTCCCGCAGCGAAGCCGAGCAATACATTGAAGGCGGTTGGGTCACCGTCGATGGCCAGGTCGTTGAAGAACCGGGATTCAGGGTCGATCGGCAAGATGTTCAGCTGTCACCGAAGGCCAGCCTCTCCGAACTTGTCCCCGTCACCCTGTTGCTGCACAAACCGGCCGGCTATGACGCGTGCGCAAACCCGCCGGTGCAACTCGTTACGCCCGACAGTCTTGCGACGGACGTCCACGGCCCCGCCGTTCGCTTCCTGAAACGGCACCTTTCCGGATTAACGCTGACCGATTCGCTGGAAACCAGCGCGAGCGGCTTGCTCGTTTTAACGCAGGACTGGCGAGTCGCGCGCAAACTGGTCGACGACGCAGCGAAAATCGAACATGAATACATCGTCGAGGTAGCCGGCGAACCGGTACCGGATGGATTGGCGCTGCTGAATCAAGGCCTGACCTGGAATGGCAAGCCACTGCCGCCGATGAAGGTCAGCTGGCAAAACGAAACACGCCTGCGCTTTGCACTCAAGAGCCCGCCACGTGGCCTGATCGCGCATGTATGTGAAAAGCTTGGATTGAAAGTAGTGAGCATGAAGCGCATCCGCATCGGCCGTGTGCCTATGGCCGGCTTGCAGCCGGGACAATGGCGGTATTTGCATGGGTACGAGCGGTTTTGATGGCTTCCACGTACAACGAGTTCGCGTCCGAGAGTCCGGGTTAGGGCTCGCGCAGTAATAAGTTGTGCATTTTGACGGTCGTAGCGGGATGCAAGTATCGACCTGGTCGAGCACAGCAGCAAGCATCACCCGAAAACCCGGGTCGTATTAGCTACTGGTTATTCCGAGCGCCGAGTCGCTGTGCCAGGCGTAGAAATACTGGCAAAACCATATGACGTAGCCGACGCCGTGGAGATTCTGAGCCAATGACCACGGCATCCGCGGTCTGGCTGGAATAATCGCGCGAAGCGGATTGTTTCCCGTATGCGAGAGTGCAATGGCCGGTAATAGTCTGACCGGTTCATCAATAACAGATTTTGAATAGGCGCCGCGACATCGAAGAGCGCCAACCGGAAAACCCTGTTGTGATGACTAATGGTGCTATGCGTTCCCCAACCAACAACTTATTCCTGCGCGGTGCCTTACGCAACGGGAACACCATCTTTCAGAGCCCTTATCGCCGGTAGGTAGGGACTCATCATTCATTTTTAATGGACGAGATAAAGCTGAGTGCTTTGAAACGTCAATTTGCAGAGCGCTTTTGAACTATTGCAAAAGTGCTATGTCGTATTTCAACGGCTTTCGGGCGTGCGTGCACACATTCGGAATCACATTGTGCGTTTCATGACGCCTGAAAATTCACTCATCAATTATCTGCGGACTTACTTAAATCATGAAAGCACTCGTTTGGCACGGCAAAAGCGATATTCGCTATGACAACGTTCCCGATCCGGAGATTCTGAATCCGCGCGACGCCATCATCAGGGTGACGTCGACTGCAATCTGCGGCTCCGACCTGCACCTGTTCAACGGCCTCAACCCGACGATGGAGTCTGGCGATATCATGGGTCACGAACCCATGGGCGAAGTGCTTGAGGTCGGGAGCGGGATCAAAAATCTGAAAAAGGGAGACCGTATTGTCGTGCCCTTCACTATCTCGTGCGGCTCCTGTTTCTTTTGTCAGAAAACTTTGTTTTCACTCTGCGACAATACCAATCCGAACGAAGAGATCGCACGTAAAGCTTTGGGTCACTCGCCCGCAGGTTTACTCGGTTTTTCACACATGTTCGGCGGTTATGCAGGCGGCCAGGCGCAGTACCTGCGAGTGCCATTTGCCGATGTAGGACCGGTCAAGGTCCCGGATGGCATTCCAGATGAACAGGTGCTGTTCCTTTCCGATATTTTCCCCACCGGCTATATGGCGGCTGAAAATGCAGAGATTGAGCCAGGCGACACCGTCGCAATTTGGGGTTGTGGCCCGGTAGCGCAGTTCGCTATTCAAAGCGCTTGGATGTTAGGGGCCGGACGAGTGATTGCTATCGACCGGGTGCCCGAACGCTTGCAGATGGCGGAGCGATGCGGTAAAGCGGAGACCATTAATTTTTCTGAAATCGATGGTTCCGTCTATGACAAATTGATGGAGATGACAAATGGAAGAGGCCCAGACCGCTGTATCGACGCGGTAGGAGCGGAAGCGCATGGCACAGGCTCTGCGGATGCGTTATTGGATCGCGCGAAAATGGCAGTCTATCTGGCGACAGATCGACCACACGCATTGAGGGAAGCAATGATGGCGGTGCGTAAGGGAGGCACCATCTCCGTACCAGGTGTCTATGTTGGCTTGCTTGACAAGATCCCCTTCAGCGCCGTGATGAATAAAGGCGTGACGATTAAAACTGGACAGACCCACGTGCCGCGCTATTACGAAAGGCTATTGAAGAAGATCGTCGGCGGCGAGATCGATCCGTCTTTTGTGATTACGCACCGCCGACCACTTGCCGACGGTCCGGGTCTTTATAAGACATTTCGCGATAAAGAGGATGGCTGTATCAAGGTGGTATTGAGTCCTCACTGACGTCGCGATTGGTGGAGAAGCCTGTGCGGCGGAGTCTCCACCATTGCCTCAAAGCATGGGGATTGCTATTAGACGACCGGTCTAAT
Organism: Burkholderia sp.; assembly: GCA_028292565.1. The sequence continues at coordinate 9,827 of JAQGMD010000433.1, forward strand.
ATAATCCATGGATGGAACGGACTCATCAATATCAGGATACCCGCGAACGCATACTCTCGGTTGGCGAGGGGCTCATCCTCGCGCGCGGCTTTTCTGCCGTGGGATTAAGCGAAATCCTGGGCAAGGCCGAGGTGCCAAAAGGGTCGTTTTATCATTATTTCAAGTCGAAGGAAGGCTTTGGGGTCGCGCTGCTGGAACGCTATTTCCAGGATTACGATGCACGCCTTTCGGGTCTTTTCGCCGCTAAGCCTCAGCGCGGGCTAGAGATCGTGCTCGGTTATTTCGAAAACTGGCTCGAAACGCAAACCGCCAGCGGCTCCAATCACTCTTGTCTGGCAGTGAAACTGGCAGCGGAAGTCTGTGATTTGTCAGAGCCGATGCGGCAGGAACTATCGGCGGGCATGAACCGGATCGTTGAACACCTTGCCGCAGCGATTCGTGTAGCCCACGCAGACGGCTCATTGAAGCAGGATGTCGATGCCGAGCAACTTGCCGAGTCACTTTACGCCATGTGGGTGGGGGCATCGTTGCTGGCGCGAGCGAATGGTTCCAATGCGCCGCTGGAACGGGCGTATCGCCAGACTGAGCAGATGTTGGGAATAGCAGGCACTTAAAGTCGTAATTTCGTGGTCTCGTTTTTTTTGCGCCAAACACTAGACGACCGGTCTAATTTGGTAAGGAAGGGCTGGAAATCTGCCCGTTTTATTTCGACCGGTGTGAGTTGACCGGTCTATGTCAGGAGAATCAATGCACGACCATTTGCTTTCACCGGTAAAAGCCGGATCCGTTGAACTTTCCAATCGCGCAATCATGGCGCCGCTGACGCGTTCACGCGCGGGCCAGCCGGGCGACGTCCCGACCGGGATGAACGTTGAATACTATGCACAACGCGCCGGCGCGGGCCTGATCGTTTCGGAAGGAACGCAGATCTCGCAACAAGGCCAGGGTTACGCATGGACGCCGGGCATCTACACAGACGAGCAAGAGGCCGGCTGGAAGAAGGTCACGGAAGCAGTACATGCAAAAGGCGGTCGCATCGCGGCCCAGTTGTGGCACGTAGGCCGTGTATCCCACTCGCTGTTGCAGCCTGAAAGTGCGGCTCCCGTCGCACCGTCGGCGATCGTAGCGGCCAACACCAAATGCTTCGTTGTGCATCCGGATGGCACGCCAGAGAATGTGGCAACGGGTGCACCGCGTGCGCTGGCAACCGACGAAATCCCGGGCATTGTTGCTCAGTACAAGCAGGCGGCGGCTCGTGCGCGCCGTGCCGGTTTCGATTTTGTCGAAATTCACTCCGCGAACGGGTATCTGCCCCACCAGTTTTTGTCGACGAACACCAATCAACGCACCGACCAGTATGGCGGCTCCATCGAGAATCGCGCCCGCTTCGTGCTGGAAGCCGTCGATGCCGCAATCGAAGAGTTGGGTGCCGATCGGGTCGGCGTCCGGCTGTCGCCGCACTTCATCGCGCATGACATGGGGGACAAGGAAGCGGATGCAAGCACGCTCTACCTGGCCAAAGAATTCAGCCGTCGCGGCATCGCCTTTCTGCATATCGCCGAGCCTGACTGGGCCGGTGGCCCGGTGTTGACCGACGAGTTCCGCCGGCAGATCCGTGCGGACTTCAACGGCCTGCTGATTTTCTGCGGCGGTTATACGGCAGCTGAGGCGGACGCGCTGATTGCAAACGGTCTCGGCGACGCAGTCGGATTCGGACGTCAATTCCTGGCTAACCCGGACTTGGTTGAGCGTTTCCGCGCCGGCGCCAAGTTGAACGCGCCTGACCAGACCACCTTCTACGGTGGCGACGCGCGAGGATACATCGACTATCCGACTTTGAAGCAGGCTGCATAAAAGTCAGCCGCAGGGCGAGCATGACCGCGACGATACGAACCGGTGGTTCGTGGCGCTCGCCTTTGTCTTTACACTTCTTAACTAACAAGAAAACACACTCACGCATGAAATCGGATTCGATCCTCTACACGCAAGCCTCTATCGGCAAAGTCACATTGAAGAACAGAATCGCCGTCGCACCGATGACGCGCACCAGCGCGACGGACGACGGCCTGGCCACCGATGATATGGCCCGCTATTACGCCCGCTTTGCCCGTGGCGGATATAGCCTTGTCATCACGGAGGGCGCTTACCCCGATCTGCGGTACAGCCAGGGATATCTTTATCAGCCCGGCATCGCCAACGATGCGCAGGCCAACGCGTGGCGCCAGGTGATCGATGCGGTACATGCGGAGGGTGGAAAGATTTTCATCCAGCTGATGCATGCAGGTGCCTTGAGCCAGGGGAACCACTGGAACACGTCAACCGCCGGCCCATCATCTGTGCAACCCGTGGGAGCGCAGCTCGGCTTTTACCGCGGTGAGGGGCCTTATCCGGCTCCCAGGGAACTGACACTCGACGACATCGCACAGCTGAAGAAAGACTTTGCCGCTGCAGCCGGCCGCGCCAAGGCAGCCGGTTTCGACGGCGTGGAAATCCACGGCGCCAATGGCTACGTCCTCGACCAATTCCTTACAAGCTATACGAATCAGCGCACCGACGCTTACGGTGGATCGACGCAAAACCGTGTGCGCTTGCTGGTCGAAGTCAGCGAAGCGGTCCGTCAGGAAGTGGGAGCGGACTACACCGTCGGCATTCGCATTTCGCAAGGGAAGGTCAACGATTACGAACACAAATGGGCGAATGGCGAACAAGACGCCAAGACCATCTTCGAAAGCCTGGGCAAGGCCAGTCTCGACTTCATACACATCACCGAGTTCGATGCCATCAAACCGGCATTCGGCGAGGGTGAAACCCTGGTGGCATTCGCCAGGCGTTACGGCCAATTGCCGGTAATCGCCAACGGACAGTTGGGCGAACACGACAAAGCTGCGGCGCTGGTGGATAGCGGCGACGCCCTGATCGTCACGCTTGGCAAAACCGCGCTCGCCAATCCCGATTGGCCGGCCCGCATTGCCAAAGCCGCGCCGATCGCCGAATTCGACTACGGCATATTGCAGCCGCTGGCGCATATCAAGGACAGCGAACTGGTGTAACGAGGGTGTAGTGCTGGCCGCGTCGGTTGCCCTTCTGCCGATGCGGCGAAAAAAATCTTTAATGTCATTGGAGTACAAATCGATGAACCCCTGGTTCATGCTGGCTATTGCCATCGCGGCGGAACTCGGCGCAACTACCGCGTTAAAATTTTCTGACGGTTTCTCGAAGCTCGGTCCCTCAGCCCTGGTTATCGCAGGCTACGGCGTGGCTTTCTATATGTTGGCGCAGGTACTGAAGACCCAGGAAGTCGGCATTGTGTACGCGATCTGGAGCGGAGCCGGCCTGGCCATCATTGCCCTGATCGGCGTGGTTTTCCTCGGTGAATCGGTCAGTCTCTACAAGATTGGCGGGCTCATTGCGATCCTGGTCGGCGTGCTGCTCCTAAACCTGGCTGGAAACGCGCAGTAAAACCCGGACGGCTATTGGATCGAAATTGTCCAGCCGACATTGCTTACCCAACCTGGTCAATAAAACCCATGATTCCTTTTTCCGTTCTTGATCTTTCCCCCATAGCCGAAGGTAGCGACGCTGCCGAGTCCTTTCGTAACACGCTGGACCTCGCGCAGCATGGCGAACGCTGGGGCTACAACCGCTTCTGGCTGGCAGAGCACCATGGCATGCCAGGCATCGCCAGTGCCGCGACTGCGGTTCTGATCGGGCATGTAGCCGCCGGTACGTCGCGCATCCGCGTCGGCGCAGGCGGCATCATGTTACCCAACCATTCTCCTCTCGTGATTGCCGAACAATTCGGAACGCTGGAATCTCTCTTCCCCGGCCGCATCGACCTGGGACTTGGCCGTGCGCCGGGCTCCGACCAGATCACCGCGCGCGCATTGCGGAGAAACCTGGCGTCCGATTCGGACGAGTTCCCGCAGGACGTGGCAGAGCTGATGGATTACTTTTCGTCAGAGCAGAGGCAACCGGTTCACGCAGTCCCCGGCTCCGGGCTGAACGTCCCGATCTGGATTCTGGGCTCGAGCCTGTTCGGCGCGCAACTGGCGGCTGCCCTCGGGCTGCCCTATGCATTCGCCTCCCACTTCGCCCCAGCGCAGATGATGCAGGCGATTGAGGTGTACCGCGCTACGTTCCGCCCATCCGCGCAACTCGACAAGCCTTATGTCATGCTTGGCTTTAACGTCTTCGCCGCTGACACGGACGAGGAAGCGGTATTTCGCGCAAGCTCGATGCAACAGGCATTTATCAGCCTGCGTAGCGGTCGCCCCTCGCGACTGCAACCGCCGGTGAAAGATTACTGGAACCGCATCGGTCCGCAGGAGCGTGCTTTGCTTGAGCAGGTTTTATCGTGTTCGGCAGTCGGTTCGCCTGAGACGGTCGCCCGTCAATTAAAGGCGTTCATCGAACATACCGGTGCGGATGAACTGATGATCACTTCACAGATCTTCGAACACTCCGCTCGCCTGCACTCGTACGAGATTACCGCGGACATCCATAAAAACGCCTGAAAAAACCTCAATCGCAATGATGGTGGTTAGTTTAGGCGCAGGGATGCAGTTCAGGCCGCACAAGAAGAACAGTGGAAGGATGTGGTGGGCGCAAGCTGGCCGAAAAACGGGTAAGGGAGAGCGAGGACCAGT
>JAQGMD010000437.1 GCA_028292565.1 Burkholderia sp.
GAGGCCGCCACGAGGGAAACCCTGGAGGAGGCCGGCGCCCGGGTGCAATTGCATGGCCTTTTTTCACTGCTCAATGTGCCGCACGTGCATCAGGTACACATGTTCTACCGCGCAACGCTGCTTGACCTCGACTACGAGGCGGGCGTTGAAAGCCTTGAAGTAAAGTTGTTTACCGAAGCGGAGATTCCCTGGAATGACATTGCTTTCCCCACTGTCGCCAATACGCTGAAGTTCTTTTTCGCCGACCTGCATGATGTAAAGAGCGGCGTCGGCCCCTACGGCATGCATGCGGAAGACATACGCAAGCCGATGCGCCAGCGGGACTTATAAGCGCGACGTCGCGCCACCACGCACTGACAGTTGGTCAAATGCCTGGCAAATGTCCGGTGATGGAAAGGCAAAATAGACTAAGCTTTTTACCAAAGCCTGGCCCGCCCTTCAGCGCGTCCATATAATAATGAGCCGGAAAAAATGTGCACCAACCGCGAGGCAAGAAGCCGGTCCGTTGCTGCGCCTGTGTTGCCCCCGGCAATTTTAAAGGGAGTATTCAGGTGAGTGGAGTGAAGAGATCATGCGTGCCATTTTCATGCGACTCGTTCGTCGGCCCGCGGGAGGTCCGATGATCCCCTGGCTCAATGCAAGGACGCCCTTCCCGGACGTTTCGAAAGCGTTGACGGAAGCAGACGGCGCGCCTGGCCTGCTTGCAGCGGGCGGAGACCTGTCTCCCGAGCGGCTGCTCGATGCCTATTGCCACGGCGTGTTTCCATGGTTTTCCGAGGGCCAGCCGATCCTGTGGTGGAGTACCGACCCGCGCATGGTGCTGTTCACCGATCATTTTACGATCTCGCACAGTCTGAAGAAAACACTGAAGAAGATCGAAAAAAGCGCAAGCACGGATGGCCGATGGGCTGTTCGCTTTGACACCGCATTTGAACAAGTCATGCGCGCCTGTTCCTCGCCGCGCAAGGACGGCGTTGGAACCTGGATCTCGGAGGACATCATCAACGGCTATACCTCGTTACACAGCCGCGGCTTTGCCCATTCCTCGGAAGTATGGCTGGACGGTGAACTGGTCGGCGGCGCATACGGCGTCAGCATCGGACGCATGTTCTACGGCGAATCGATGTTCGCCCGTGTAAGCGACGCGTCCAAAGTAGCGCTCGCCTACCTGGTGCACTTCCTGAAAAACTACGGCGTCAGGTTGATAGACTGTCAGCAAGAAACGTCGCATCTCGCCTCGCTCGGCGCGACGCCGATTCCAAGAGAGCAATTTATTTCGCACCTGCGGGAGGCGATCAGGGAACCCCGGATAGAGCATTGGACGCCGCCAAAATTTTTTTATGGATAGCGGTAAAACCCCCTTATGTGGCACCCGGCATACGGTGTAAATTATGGATGTCAGCATCGTAGTTAAATAAGACGTACCTATGACGCATCTTAAAGACCTGCCGTTTGCAACTTTGCAGTTTTATGCGACTGCGCCCTATCCATGCAGTTACCTGGACCAGCGCCAGGCTCGGTCCCAAGTCGCCACACCGTCCCATCTGATCAATGCCGATGTGTACGCGGAACTCGTCAAGAACGGTTTCCGTCGTAGCGGCATCTTCACCTATCGTCCGCACTGCGACGGTTGCCACGCATGCGTCCCCGTGCGCGTCAAGGCGGACGCGTTTACGCCCAACCGCAGCCAGCGCCGCGCATGGACAATGCATGGCGACCTGACAACATGGGTGACCAACCTCGCCTATGTGGCCGAACATTACGAACTTTACCTGCGCTATCAGGCAGTCCGTCATGCAGGCGGCGGCATGGACCAGGACAGCCGCGACCAGTATGCGCAATTCCTCCTGCAGAGCAAGGTAAACACGCGCCTGGTGGAATTTCGGGATACCGACGGTACCCTGCGCATGGTCAGTATCATCGACGTGCTGGACGATGGCCTCTCCTCGGTCTACACGTTCTACGACCCCGATGTCCCGGGTGTGTCGTACGGCACCTACAACGTGCTGTGGCAAATCGAGCAGGCAAAACGCCTCGGCATGCAGCATGTCTATCTCGGGTACTGGATCCAGGACAGCCCGAAAATGGCGTACAAAATCAACTTCAAGCCACTCGAAGCGCTCAAGCACGGCAAATGGGAAGAATGGCGCTAGTGTTGGTCACAGCGCGATAGTTGCTTGCTCGTAAGGGTAGAATACGGCCTTTGCGCGCGGTGCGCGCCTCGGGTCACTCATTCTTCTTATGTCCGATAACCTTCTTTACGCCCTCGCCCGCCCTTTCCTGTTTTCACTCGATCCCGAAGTCGCGCACAACCTGGCCTTGCCATCGCTGAAACGCGCGGCCGCACTCGGCCTCACCAAAGCCATCCCGAAGCCGAGAGCAGACCCACGTACCGTCATGGGCATCAACTTCCCGAACCCGGTCGGCCTGGCAGCCGGGCTCGACAAGGATGGCGCGTACATCGACGGCCTGGCGGCACTCGGCTTCGGCTTCATTGAAGTCGGCACGGTGACGCCACGCGCACAATCTGGTAATCCGCTGCCGCGCATGTTCCGCCTGCCGCAGGCGAATGCGATCATCAACCGCATGGGCTTCAACAACGGCGGTGCCGATGCGTTCGTCGCCAACGTGCAGGCCTCCAGGTTCTACCAGAACAAGGAAGGCGTCCTCGGTCTCAATATCGGCAAGAACGCCGATACGCCAATCGAGCGCGCGGCCGATGATTATCTGCATTGCCTGGAAAAAGTCTATCCGTATGCAAGCTATGTGACGGTCAACATATCGTCGCCGAACACCAAGAACCTGCGCCAGCTGCAGGCTGCTTCCGAACTCGATGCGCTGCTGTCACGGCTTAAAGATGCGCAACGGCGCCTTGCGGACCAGCATATGCGCTATGTGCCCATTGCCCTGAAGATCGCACCCGACATCGACAACGACCAGATCAGGGCTATAGCTGATGCACTGCTCCACCACAGGATGGACGCGGTGATTGCGACCAACACCACGATCACGCGTGATGCGGTGAAAGGCATGGCACATGCGGAAGAAACAGGCGGACTCTCCGGCGCTCCCGTATTCGAACTGTCAAATAACGTCATCCGCGGATTGAAAAAACATCTGGGCGACGAGCTTCCGATCATCGGTGTCGGCGGCATTTTTTCTGGCCAGGACGCCCAGGTCAAAATGGATGCCGGCGCTACGCTGGTGCAGCTGTATACCGGTCTCATCTATAAAGGCCCGGGCCTGATTCGCGAGTGTGCAGCAGAATTGCGCAAATCAAGATAGAGTTGCCGCGAGCCTGCGGAGCAGGCATTTTTGAACCCGACCGACAACCATGCAAAAAATTACACTTGGCTACAGCGATCTGAACGTTTCAAAAATCTGCCTCGGCACCATGACTTTCGGCGAGCAGAATACCGAAGCCGACGCGCACAGCCAGCTCGACTACGCGCTTGAGCGCGGCATCAACTTCATCGACACGGCGGAGATGTACCCTGTCATGGGGCGCGCGGAGACGCAGGGATCCACCGAAAGATACATCGGCACCTGGCTGAAAAAATCCGGGAAGCGCAAGGATATCGTCCTCGCAACCAAAGCCGCCGGTCCGTCGCGCGGCATGAACTGGATCCGCAACGGAGAGGCTGACCACGATGCAAAGAATCTCCGTGCGGCCGTTGATACCAGCCTGCTGCGCCTGCAAACAGATTACATCGACTTGTATCAGTTGCATTGGCCCAGCCGTAACGCCCCGGTTTTCGGCCAGATCAGCTTCAGCCCGGAGAAAGAGCGCCCGCATACCGCAATTGAAGACACCCTTGCGGCCCTGGACGACCTTATCAAAGCCGGCAAAATCCGTCATGTCGGCGTATCGAACGAAACTCCTTGGGGGGTGTGCGAATTCATCAAGCATGCTGAAGCCCGGGGCCTGCCGCGCATCGTCTCCATCCAGAATGCGTACAACCTCGTCAATCGCAGCTTCGAAACTGGAATGGATGAAGCCTGCTTCCGCGAAAACGTCTCCTTGCTCGCATACAGCCCACTCGCGTTCGGTCAACTTAGCGCCAAATACCTGGACGACCCGAAGGCCCATGGGCGGCTGACGATATTTCCACCAAACTGGAGTCCGCGCTATATGCGGCCGGCGGTGGCAGAAGCGGTGAAACGATATGCGGCGCTCGCCCGCGCCAACGGCCTCACGCCTGCCCAGCTTGCGCTTGCCTGGTGCTATACACGCTGGTTCGCGGGCTCCACCATCATCGGCGCAACCGGCATCGCACAATTAAAAGAGAACATCGATGCATTCTCGATCAAGCTGTCGGATGACGTCGTCAGCAGCATCGAAACCATACACCGCGAGATTACGAGTCCCGCTCAATAACGGCGGCAGGCAGGTTGTGCGACTCGCATCCTGCCGC
>JAQGMD010000440.1 GCA_028292565.1 Burkholderia sp.
TTTCATCCCCATTCCCCGCTGCGAGAGGAGCCGGGGAATGAGGGTGGTTGTTTACGGGATCATCAGGATCGGGATAACAATCAGCCAATTGCGGCATCCGCCTGCCGCACCGCGCTGATGAAAGCACGTATGGCGGCGATGTCCTTGATGCCCTTGGTCCGTTCGACGCCGCTGCTGACGTCAACTGCATAAGGGCGCACGCGTGCCACCGCCTCAGCCGCGTTTTGCACGCTCAAGCCACCACTTAAAACGACCCGAGGCGCGAGCTCTTTTGGAATGAGAGACCAATCAAAAACCTTTCCACCGCCCCCGTAGCCATCGACAAATGCATCGAGCAGCAGCCCTGCAAAGAGTCCGCTGGCGGCACGATAATCTTGCTCGTATTTTAGCAAATCGGCGTGAGTCGTATCCGCGTGGACCCGGATTGCCCGGGTAAAAGGCCTACCGACCTTCGCTGCAATCGCGCTGCATTGCTCCGGCGTCTCGTCGCCGTGGAACTGCAAAAGGGCGACGGGTGCCTCGGTCACGACGTCGGCTACCGCTTCCGGCGTGGCATTCACGAACAATCCAACGGTGGTTACAAAAGGCGGCACCGAACACATCAGCCGGGCAGCGGCTGCGGGATCGACGTAGCGCGGGCTTTCAGGATAAAACACGAGGCCTATCGCATCGGCGCCGGCTTCGACAGCAGCCTGGATTTCTTCGGGGCGGGACAGCCCGCAAATCTTGATTCGGGTGCGGATACTCATAGGACCGTCAGAATAGCACGAGGGATGCCACGCTCAGCGCGTCTGTCACAAAAGTCAGCGCCAGGGCATGGCGATGAAACGCTCCTGCGGCAACCGCCATTTTTCGTCGTAATCGATTTTGCCCAGGTACAGTCCATCCGGCATGAATGTCGGCGCGGCCCGGCTGCGGTCGCCGCTTTCGAGTACCTCTTTCATCCATTCCGGTGGCTGATTTCCGTTTCCTACGTACACGAGCGACCCGACGATGTTCCGCACCATATGGTGCAGGAAAGCATTGGCCCGCAACGTGAAAACAATCACGTCGCCGTACTGATCAACACTGAGCTCGTGCATGTTCCTCACCGGGGACTTCGCCTGGCATTCCGCGGCCCGGAATGCCGAAAAGTCATGTGTGCCCAGAAGGTGAGCGGCGGCGGCTCGCATCGGCTCGACCGCGAGGGGACGAAATGTCCACCCGGCCTTGCCCGACAATAACGGCGAACGCACAGGATGGTTGTACAGCACATAGTGATAAGTCCGCGCGGTCGCGGAAAAACGCGCATGAAACTCGTCAGCCGGGTCATGGGTAACCTCGGTTGCCCAGCGTACCGCGATTGAGGTTGGCAAAAACGCATTCACCCCGCGCACCCAGGAAAACAGGTCGCGGTCGAGCGCCGTATCGAAATGGACCACCTGTTCAAGTGCATGAACGCCCGCGTCGGTGCGTCCGGCGCAAGTGGTACGAATCTCCGTCAGGGAAAACTTTTTCAATGCTTCTTCGAGCACATCCTGCACCGTTCCGCCGCTGGGCTGGGTTTGCCATCCGCGCCACGGCGTGCCGTCGTATTGGATACCGAGCACAATGCGTATCAATTGAAATCCGTCTTAAAGTCTTTAGTACTTCACAAAAAAAACAAAACGGGCGCACGCTTAGCGTTGCGCCCGTCCTTTATCGGCTAACCGGGTTATGCAAGTTCGTGCAGCAGGGATCTGGCTTTCTCGCTCTGCTCGGCATTTCCGCCTTTCAGCACTTCGTCCAGCAATTCGCGGGCGCCTTCTTTATCACCGATTTCCTGGTAGTCGATCGCGAGGTCTAGCTTGGTCGCCATCTCCGCATCAGTCGATGACGAGGAGTCGGCCATGCCTGCGCCAAATACGTTACCGGTATCCAGGGCCAGGTCCGGCTTAGACTCCGCTTCCGTGGGACCAAGTTCAAGGGAGATATCCGACAGATCGAAATCGACCGGATCTTTCACAGGGGCAGACTCCGCCCTTGTTGGTGCCCGGGGCTCGTCAAACTCCGCAGCCGGCAATTGCGGAACACCCGGGAAGTCCATGCTCAACGGCGCGTCGAGATCTGCGAGTGAATCAACCGGCTCAGGATCTTTCTTCGAAGCGGGTGCGGGCACGTCGTCAAGATGGAAGGCGGGAACAGCCGTGCTTGCGGGCGCGGCCATCGGCGCAGCGGGCACAATATTCGGCTCCTGCAGGAAGTCGAAATCGATGGAACCCAGATCGACGTTCGGCTCGGAAGGCGCAGGACGCGCGATCGTGTTCGGCACTTCGATGCTGCTCAGGCCGTCAAGATCGAAATCCAGGTCATTGGTCGCCGGCCTGGCGGCTGGCTGTTCGGTCGGTACATCAAGTACCGGCTCGTCGGCCTTCTTGCTGCCAGAAGAGGACGGGTTGGTAAAGTACGCCGCGTCCGCGCCGAGATCATCAATTGCGCCGAACGATGTATTCGTCTGGGTGCTCGCAAGCAGTGTGGCAAGGTCGGGGTCGCTCAGCGGTTGCGCGGCCGCGACTGGTGCAACCGACTCGGCGCCGGAGCTTTTTCCGGACTTGCCGGCGGCATACAACGGATTGTCCGGGTCAATCGCGGCACCAAGGGTCGCCGCTTGCGCCCAATCTTCGCCCTGCCCTTTGGTCATTCCATACAGCTCGGTCGCCAGGACCTCGAATGCCCGCAGGTCCTTGCGGTTCGAATAAATCTCGAGCAGTTTCACTCGTACCGCATGACGGTCCGGCTGGGTACGCAAAGCCTCTTTGAGAATCTCTTCCGCCTGGGCGTCACGGCCGTAGGCAATGTAGACATCCGCTTCCGCGACCGGGTCGACTTCGTTGCTATCGAGCTGGCTGGCGGTCGCCGAGAAGTTCGAGTTGAAAACACTGTTGTTGGTGTCGACGCTCTGGCCACCAGTGGAGCCGAACAGCGAATTCGCTTTCAGGCTTGAGTCGGTGATGATGCTGTCGTCGAAATTCTTTTGCTGTTTGCGGCGGCGGGCGCTCATGATGCCGAGCGCACCGAGCGCCGCGAGCAATACTACGCCACCGGGCAACACCAACGGATTGTCCAGCAACTCGTCCAAAAAGCCGGGCTCTTCAACGGGCGCTGGCGCCGGTTGCGCGGCAGGCGCTGCCGGTTTTTCGGCGGCGGCTTCTGGTGCAGCAGGCGCTGCGGCAGAAGCTGGCTGATCGGTTTTGGCTTCGGCTGGTTTGTCGGTTGCGGGAGCTTCCGTCGATGCAGTCGGGGCGGCAGGCGTCGACGCCGGTGGCACCGCAGGGGCTGCAGGGGTAGTCGGCGCAGTTGCCTGAGCCGCAGGCGCGGGTGCTGTCGGCGCGGGTGCTGTCGGTACGGGCGCAGCCGGTGCCTGAGCTACTGGCGCCACCGCCGATTTGGTATCCGCTTGTTTTTGCTGCTCTGCCAGGCCCTGGTTTTTCACTTCCAGCAGCTTCTGCAGGTCAGTGACGTTTTTCTCAAGTTCCTTGACGCGGGCATTGGCCTCTGCGACCGCCTTTTCACGGGCAATCGTGTCTTCGGCACCCGCGGCGCCTGCGCCCGCCTTACCGCCGACGGCGTTCGGAACAGCAGACTTCGACAACTGGAGCTTGTCCTGCGACTGATTGGCCGGCGTCGCGGGCTCTTCAACCTTTGCAGTAATCTTACCGGCCGAAGTCTGGCGGGAGTCAGCCGATTTTTCCGAGTCGGCTGTCGCAACCTGACCGGCCAGCTTGCTCCGATAATTCCTGAAGTCCGCCGACTGCGCGACCACGATGCCACGCGCTTCGGTGGTATTGATGCCGCGAGCAGCGTCTTCGCTCGGCACGGATAGAACCTGGCCGGCGCGCAGCCGGTTCATGTTCTTGTCGATGAAGGCATTCGGATTTGCGCGGTACAAGGCGACCAGCATCTGGTCGAGCGACACGCCGCTGGACCTCACCTGGTTCGCGATTTTTGCGAGCGAGTCGCCGTTCTTGACCTTGTATTCATCCGACTTGGTATCGCTCTGTGCGTCAGCAACGGGAGCAGTTGGAGCCGCGGGCCTTGCGGTAACCCTCGGAGCTGGTCTCGGGCTATCAGCAGGCGCCGCCTGCCTCGGCGGCTCGGCCGGCCTGATCGCCTGCGAACCTCTGCCTGCCTCAACCTGTGGAACGGGAAGCGGAGCAACCTGCGCCGACTGGGTCGAACGCATATCCGCCGGATCGAGCAGGAACGTGTATTCGCGGATCAGGCGACCGTTGGGCCCACCGAGTTCGAGCAACATGTCGACGAACGGCTCGTTCAGCGGCTGGCTCGAACTGATACGGATGATTTGCTTGCCGGCTCGCTGCTCCACCGCGAAACGCAGTGACAGCAAGGAGGGATTGAATTCGATATTCGCCTGCCGGAAGGCTTCCGAAGACGCCAGCTTTGCGACCAGCGCGCCCACTTCGTCTTTCGAGACGGATGTAAGCTCGATTTCCGCCCGCAGTGGTTGTCCGAGTGAGGACAGCACTGTCAGCTTTCCTAAACCCGCAGCATATGCACTGGAAAACAGCACCGCCGAGACAACAGCCGCACTGAGCGTTTTGCGAGTAAACGAACTAAATTTCTGGCGTTTGTTTGAATGCATATTTCGGGGCATAGGTGGCATTCCAGTTGCGTATATTGAGTTGGCACAAGTACCACGCCAATTTAGCATGTTTCAGGGAACTTTCACCATATCATCATGGACTTAGGCGCGCAAGTGTATCTAACTTGCTAACTTCTGTGAGGTTTCAGGCCCTTTAGAAGCAAATTTGGAAACAACTTCCGTTGCAACGCCGCAACGCAAACAGGGCCTGCCTGCAAGGGATTCATGGGAATCGACTGCGGGCAGGCCCTGGCGCTGACCGTCACGGTTCCTAGTCTTCCAGAACGATGCGCAACATGCGGCGCAATGGCTCCGCAGCGCCCCACAGCAGCTGGTCGCCCACTGTGAAAGCCGACAGAAAATCGCCGCCCATCTGCATCTTGCGCAGGCGTCCGACTGGAATCGTGAGACTGCCGGTAACAGCCGCCGGAGTCAGGTCCTTCATCGACGCTTCACGATTGTTGGGCACGACTTTCACCCACTGATTGTTGGCGGCGATGATGCCTTCGATCTCGTCGATTGGAACGTCTTTCTTAAGCTTGATGGTCAGCGCTTGCGAATGGCAACGCATGGCACCGATACGCACGCACAGGCCGTCAACCGGGATCGCACCCTTTGCCGTCTTGCCAAACGTTTCGCCGCGGCCGAGGATCTTGTTGGTTTCGGCGCCGGCTTTCCACTCTTCACGCGATACGCCGTTGCCGAGATCCTTGTCGATCCACGGGATCAGGTTGCCGCCGAGCGGCACGCCGAACTGTTTGGTTTCATCCGCGCTCAGCGCATGCTGCTTGGCCAGCACCCTGCGATCGATTTCGAGTATGGCGGAAGCCGGGTCGTCCAGCAGGGCCTTCACTTCAGCATTGATCGTGCCGAATTGCGTCAGCAGTTCGCGCATGTGCTGCGCGCCGCCGCCGGACGCCGCCTGATAGGTCATAGACGTCATCCACTCGACCAGATCCTTCTCGAACAGGCCGCCCAGACCCATCAGCATGCAGGACACCGTGCAATTGCCGCCGATGTAATTCTTTACCCCGCGCCGCAATGCGGACTTGATGACATCCAGGTTCACCGGATCGAGAATGATGATCGCGTCATCGTTCATCCGCAGGGTGGATGCGGCATCGATCCAATAACCATTCCAGCCAGCGGCGCGCAACTGCGGAAAAATTTCGGCGGTGTAGTCGCCGCCCTGGCATGTAATGATGATCTCGCACTTCTTGAGTTCATCAATATTGTTGGCGTCTTTGAGAGTGGTCTCGTTTTTCGCCATTGCCGGGGCTTTGCCGCCTGCATTCGATGTCGAAAAGAATACCGGCTCGATATGATCGAAATCGCCCTCTTCCTGCATGCGTTGCATCAAGACCGAGCCCACCATACCGCGCCATCCCATCAAGCCAACTAACTTCACGATTTTCTCCCTTGATTACATTTCAAAAAAACTGCGTGCTAGCCAAGCGCCCTGACCACGGCGTCGCCCATTTCGGTTGTACCGACCCTGGTCGTGCCTTCCTCATGGATGTCAGGCGTGCGCAAGCCCTGCGCCAATACCTTCTTGACCGCCGCTTCCACCCGATCCGCCTGATCCGCTTTGTTCAATGAGAAACGCAGCATCATGGCGGCGGAAAGTATGGTCGCGAGCGGATTTGCAATTCCCTTGCCGGCGATATCGGGCGCGGAGCCATGTCCCGCATTGGCCACCGCGTGCTTCTCGCCTGCATTCAGCGCCGCTGCAAGACCGAGGCTGCCCGACATCGCAACCGCGAGGTTCGACAGCACGTCGCCGAACATGTTGGTGATGAGGATCACGTCGTAGCGCTGCGGCCGCGTGTAGATGTCGGCCGCCATCGCGTCGATATCCATCTCGCGCCAGCTGACCTGCGGAAAGCCCGCTGCAATCTCGGTCGCCTGCCTGATGAAAATTCCGTCCGAGAGCTGAAGCACGTGCCGTTTTCCCACGGCCGTGACCTGCTTTCGGCGGCGCGATGCATACTCGAACGCGACCTGCGCGATGCGTCTCGACGCCTTC
>JAQGMD010000119.1 GCA_028292565.1 Burkholderia sp.
AAGGCAAGAAGGTCAGCGCGCCGGGACCCGAGCGTTCTTTCGTATTTCAGGATTTTGCGCTGATGCCCTGGGCGACGGTGATACGTAACGTAGCCTTTGGCCTTGAACTGTCAGGGTCTCCAAAAGCCGAACGCGAAGCCATTGCAGAGAAATATATCGCGGCCGTGGGCTTGAAAGGATTCGAAAAGAAGTATCCGCATGAATTATCGGGTGGGATGCGGCAGCGTGTCGGCCTGGCGCGCGCGCTGGCCGTCAATGCAGATGTCGTCCTGATGGACGAACCGTTTTCGGCGGTAGACGAGCAGACCCGCCGTCGCTTTCAGGAGGACCTTCTTGAGCTTGTTGCTAATGAAAGTAAAACGTTTATCTTTGTCACCCATAGCATTGAAGAGGCGGTTTACGTTTCCAATCAGATTATCCTGCTTTCCCGGCGTCCAAGCAGGGTCTCCGAGATTATCGACATTCAGCTTCCGCGTGATTCGTCACCCGACGGAATCAGGCGGCATCCTGTTTACCTCGACAAGGTCGAATCAATCTGGCAAACCCTTAAACACTACGTTGAGTGAAGCGACTTATGAAAATAAACGGAATTGAAATTCCTCAGTCGGCTTCCCTGATTCTGTGGGCAGTACTCTGGGAGATTGTGGGGCAGCTCAAGCTAACCATTCTGGTGCCTCCACTTTCGGCGACGCTGCTGACACTGGGCGAACTTGCGCAAACCGAATCTTTCTGGAGTGCGATCGCGATAACCGGGCACGCTTTCTTTTGGGGAAGCGCAATCGCCATCGTCGTTGGTGTACCTCTTGGCATTCTGATGGGAAGGCTCCCGATACTCGATCGCTTATTACTACCTTGGGTAAACACCTTCATCAGTGCGCCGCTTTCAGCGCTCGTTCCAGTCATCATGGCGCTGTTTGGTTTTGGCGATACCACAATCATTCTGACCGTAGTCTTATTTGCGATATGGATCATTATTCTTGACGCGCGAGCTGGTGCCCATGCTATTTCTCCTTCACTGGTCGAAATGTCCCGTGTATATGGGGCGAGCAGGTTTCAGGCGTTCCGGAAGATTTTCATCTGGTCCGCGATGCCGGAAATTCTCACCGGGATACGGATGGGAATGTTACGTGCCGTCAAGGGTGTCATCATTGGGCAACTCCTCGTATCGATCGTCGGGTTCGGCCATCTGTTCGAGATCTATTCTTCAAACTTCCTGATGGCGCATATGTGGGCAATTCTTATTGTTCTGTTTGGCTTGGCGTTTACTTTAGACATCGCGCTCGCACAGATTGAAAAGCGTGTCGAGCATTTTGCTGCGTCGCGCAGTTAACGCCGGTGAAAATTTTCATCGCACTATAGTAGGAGATACATAGGGCGGTCGGTCCCTCCGCCACCCTATGTATTCACCATGATTCGATGCTGAGCAATGTTTTAAAGCTTGAACGCATCGGAAAATTCTTCTGGCCATACGACGATATATATGGATTGTCGAGAGCTTTAGCGCCGGAAATTCATGTTTGCTTGTTGAATGTGAAGATGGATTTCACATGTTTATGCTCCTCCCTCCTTCACATAGATGCAGCGCGCATATCGTTATGCGCGCATGCCGAATAACTAACTACGATTAGATTCGTTCGCTTCAACCAGACGCGTCGCTACACTTTTCTTCGTTATCCATCATGACCTGTGATGACAGGTCGAATGAATGCATACCGCAATGAAAAGTTTTCGCGCAGTCGCCCTGTCGCCGGTTCCGCTCTACGCGCAAGTGCGGGAAAACCTGCGTGAGCGCATCCGCGACGGCACCGCGCTACTGCGGAGCGAACGACTCACCCGCACCGCTGGATTTCGCATATCTGTACTTTCGAGGCGATGCCTTTCAGTATCACTTACGGATCGCGCTTCGCCTATTGTCAGAACCAACACAGGACTACTATGCAAACACACTTTCAAACCGTCGACGTGCTCGTGATCGGCGGCGGCACGGCCGGACCGATGGCGGCGGTGAAGGCAAAGGAAGCGAACCCGAAGTTGCGTGTGCTGTTGCTGGAAAAGGCCAACGTCAAGCGTAGCGGCGCCATCTCGATGGGCATGGATGGCTTGAACAATGCGATTGTTCCCGGCTTCGCGACGCCCGAACAGTATGTGAAGGAAATCACCACCGCGAACGACGGCATCGTCAACCAGAAAACCGTAATGGCTTATGCGAAAAACAGTTATTCGATGATCGAAGAACTGAATAGCTGGGGCGTGAAGTTTGAAAAGGACGAAACCGGCGAATATGCGATGCGCAAGGTGCACCACATGGGCACCTATGTGCTGCCCATGCCGGAAGGCCACGACATCAAGAAGGTGCTGTACCGCCGCCTGAAGCGCGTGCGCGTCGAAATTACCAATCGCCTGGTTGCAACGCGCCTCCTCACAGCCGGCGACGGCAGCATCGCCGGCGCGACGGCTTTCGACTGCCGCAGCGGCGACTTCCATGTGATCCGTGCCAAGGCCGTGATCCTGTCGACCGGAGCCGCCGGCCGCCTCGGCCTCCCCGCTTCCGGCTACCTTTTCGGCACCTATGAAAACCCGACCAATGCCGGCGACGGCTACAGCATGGCTTACCACGCGGGCGCGGAACTGTCCGGCATCGAATGCTTCCAGATCAACCCGCTGATCAAGGATTACAACGGTCCGGCTTGCGCATACGTAACCGGCCCGTTCGGCGGCTACACCACCAACAATAAGAGCGAGCGCTTCATCGAGTGCGATTACTGGAGCGGCCAGATGATGATGGAGTTCTACCGTGAGCTGCAGGGCGGCGACGGCCCGGTGTTCCTGAAACTCAATCACCTCGCCGAGGAAACCATCAGCACCATAGAAACGATACTGCACACCAACGAACGCCCCAGCCGCGGCCGCTTCCACGAAGGACGCGGCACCGACTACCGCGAGCAAATGGTGGAAATGCACATTTCCGAGATCGGCTTGTGCAGCGGCCATTCGGCATCCGGCGTATGGGTCAACGAACATGCGCGGACCACGGTGCCCGGGCTGTACGCGGCCGGTGACCTGGCGTGCGTTCCGCACAACTACATGTTGGGCGCGTTCGTCTACGGCAAGTTGGCCGGCGAAAGTGCGGCGCACTATTGCAAGGAAAAGGCGCTGCCCGAGTTCGACCAGGCGCAAGTTGAACAGGAACGTGCGCGCGTGTGGGCACCGCTGCAGCGCGAGGACGGCCTGCCTCCGCTGCAGGTCGAGTACAAGCTGCGCCGCATGGTGAACGATTACCTGCAACCGCCCAAGGTGACACGCAAGATGGAAATCGGGCTGTCGCGCTTTG
>JAQGMD010000469.1 GCA_028292565.1 Burkholderia sp.
CGCTGTGGTGCCGGCCCTTGTTTTTACGCCAACCGAAAACAGGGTTACGCCGGGCTCAAGCGAAACTGCTGCGTTTGCGATTACCGTCAAAGATGGCATCGCCGAAACCGATGTGAGGATCACTGTAGTGTCCACCTCAGTCAATGATGCGCCGGTCGCCTTCCTCGCCCGCGCAAGCGGTGTGCAGGACGCAGATCATCCGGTCGCTATCACATTGATCGGTACCGACGTCGACGGCACCGTCGGCAGTTTCAGGGTGACCAGCCTTCCCACCACCGGCATGTTATATAGGGATGGTGCGGCCACGACACCGGTGGTCGCAGGCGCAGCCATATCGGCGAACGGCAACAAGCTGACGCTGTATTACAAGCCGGCCGCGGGCTGGGTCGGAGACGCGAGCTTTACCTATACGGCGCGCGATGATCTCGGGCTCGACAGCGCGAGCCAGGCAGTGGTTAATCTGACGGTTCAACCCTTCGTCGCCGAACCGGCGCCTGTACCGGTCGAGGCGGCACCTGTGCCGGTCGCAACGGTGCCAGCCGTCATTGTCGTTTTACCGGCGTCGCCGATGCCGGCAAGCGCCGCCGCGGCTGTGCCGGCCCCAGTCGGGGCTCGTCCAACAGATATGGACGGGGTACCCGGGGCGCCGGTTGAACTGGGGATGGTCGTCACTGCCGACTTCGGGCAGGCGACAACGGTCACCTCGACCGACATTGCGCCCGCGCGTAACGGCCTGCGTATCATTGCGCCGGGCATGATCGCGCCGCAGGACGCGAACGCGACCGAAATTGCATCGATTCCTGTCGCAACCAGCATGGCGAATTTCTGGCGCGGACTGTCGGATGTGCTCGGTTCATCGGGCGGTGCCACCGCTGCGCCTGCAAGCCTCACCATGGTCAGCGGGCTCGATGAATTTCGCGACAGCATAAGAACAAGTGAAGTACGGGAGCAGCAGGCCGTCGGTATTTCAGTCGCCGCCGGTACCAGCGTTTCGGCCGGGTATGTGATCTGGTTGTTGCGCGGCGGCGTGCTCGCGACCAGCCTGATGTCGTCCCTGCCGGCGTGGCGTTTTGTGGACCCATTGCCGGTGCTCAACCGGCTCGGTCGCGATGACGACGACGAGCATGACGATGATTCCCTTGAAGCGATGGTCGGTACGGACCCGGACGAACCCGAAGCTGAAGAAGACATTAGGACACCCCGATGAAAGCGCTCTCCGCAAAAGCCCATATTGCGTCCGGACTCGGATTCCTCGTCGCCAGCGTGATACTGGGCGCTTCCTTCCTTGGCTTCGTCCCGGACCAACTTGGCGCGGTTCGCGACGGCCGCGCCGCCTTGGCGGAGACCCTCGCCATGAGCGGCACTGCAATGGTCACCAACGGCGACCCGCGCATGTTCGAGTCCACCTTGCGCATGGTAGTTACCCGCAATGCAGACATGCTGTCAGCCGGATTGCGACGGGCCGACGGTGAACTGGTTGTCGCGGTCGGCGAGCATAACAGGGACTGGGTCAAATCGGCCGATACCTATTCGACCGATACCCAGATGCGCGTGCCGGTCATGTCCCGCGACGCCAGATGGGGGCAGCTTGAGTTGCGTTACCGGGCGCCTGCAGGGCAGGGATGGATGTCGGTCGTGCAAAGCCCGCTGTCGAAGCTGGTCTTGTTCGTATCCCTCGCGTGCTTCTTCCTGTTCTATTTTTATCTCGGCAAGGTGCTGCGTCAGCTCGACCCGTCCGCAGCGATTCCGGGACGGGTGCGTGCCGCGCTGGACACATTGGCGGAAGGTTTGCTCGTGATAGACCGCAAGCAGAATATCGTCCTGGCCAATGAGGCGCTTGCTGTGTTCCTCGGCAAGACGCCTGACGCATTGCTCGGCCAGAACGCGGCGAAGCTGGGTTGGACAGATGAAAAAGGTAATCTCCTCGACAAGGACCAACTCCCATGGCTGGCCAGCCTGCGCAGCGGTGCGGGGTCGGTCGACAGCATGATCAACTTGCGCGGCACCGACAATCAGCAGCGCAACTTCATCGTGAACTGCTCGCCGGTTTATGGTGCGCGCGGTAAAGCCAACGGCGTGTTCATCAGCCTGAACGATGTCACGCAGATCGAACGCAACAAGGTCGAGCTGCGCGAGGCGAGGGACGAAGCAGAATCGGCCAGTCGCGCCAAGAGCGATTTTCTCGCCAACATGAGTCATGAAATCCGTACGCCGATGAACGCCATCCTCGGCTTCACCGAGTTGCTCAAGCGCGGCTATGGCCGGGATGAGAAGGAGGCCACCCAGTTCCTCAATACCATCCACTCCAGCGGCAGGCATCTGCTCGACCTGATCGACGATATCCTTGATCTTTCCAAGGTGGAAGCCGGGCAGATGGAGATGGAGTGCATCCCGTGTTCTCCGCATCAGATAGTGCGCGAGGTGGTCAATGTCCTGGCCGCCCGTGCCGCCGAAAAGGGCATCGCCGTCGCGTTTCATGCGCGCGGTCCGATCCCTGAAACAATTCAATGCGACCCCGGTCGCTTGCGCCAGATCGTCACCAACCTGACCGGCAACGCGATCAAGTTTACCGGGAAGGGCAGTGTCACCGTGGTGCTCCATCTCGAACAGCAGGGTGAAAAGCCGTTGTTCGCTATCGATGTGGTCGATACCGGTATCGGCATTCCCCACGACAAGCTGGATGCCATCTTTGAAGCATTTGTACAAGCGGACACCAGCGTGACGCGCCGCTTCGGCGGAACCGGCCTGGGGCTTTCTATCAGCCGGCGTTTCGCGCGCGCTTTGGGCGGCGATATCGTCGCCAGCAGTGTGCCCGGAAACGGCAGTACATTCGCGGTCAGGGTGGCGTGCGGCCCGCTCGACGAAGTCCGATTCATCACACCGGAAGAAGTGCAGGTGAAAGAGCAAGGGCAAGAGGCGCAGGAACAGTCGCATTGGATGTTCCCGGCGGATGCAAGGGTGTTGGTGGTGGACGACGGCCCGGAAAACCGCAGACTCGTCAAACTGGTTCTGGAAGAATCGGGCTTACCGGTGGAAGAGGCAGAGAATGGCGAGATCGGTCTCGCGAAGGCGCTCGCAGGGCGATTCGACATGGTGCTGATGGATATGCAGATGCCGGTGATGGATGGGTATGCGGCCACACGGCTGTTGCGTGAAGGCGGCTACACCAAACCGGTTTTTGCGCTGACGGCGCATGCGATGAAGGGATTCGAGCAGGAGATCATGGCGGCCGGGTGCTCCGGTTACGTGACCAAGCCGATCGATATCGATCGGATGATGCAATCGATAGCGGAAGTGCTGGGTGGGCGGCGCGTTGCAGGGGTGCGGTCGGTAGTCGAAGCCTCCGCTTTGATCGAGCATTCGGATGAACCGCTGGTATCGCGCCTGGCCAACCGGCCGCGGCTGCATTCCGCGATCAGGCAATTTACGCAGCGCCTGGACGAACAGCTTGATGCGATGGAGCGCGCCTTTGACGCACAGGATATGGCCGGGCTTGCGGCGTTGGCGCATTGGCTCAAGGGTGCGGCGGGCACTGTCGGATATGACGCATTCACCGGACCGTCCGCGGAGCTTGAACAATGGATCAAGGCCGGCGCGGAGGATGAGATTGCTGCATCGTTGCGTCACTTGCGGAGTTTGCAGCGCCGGATCGTCGAATCGATGGAAATGGTGCAGTAATCCGACTAGATGTAGGTTGGGATGAAATCCCAACGCGTCATCGCATAAATGAAAGCCGCCGATCGCAGGTGGGAGGGAACCAAGAATGAGCAACCCGATACTTCGCGCACGTATAGCCGCGTCACCGCTGGCAACGCCGTCTCCCGTCGGAGCCGGCATCACGCGTCTGCCCACCGCCGCACCCGGCAACGACGATCGTGACGCGACCAGCTTCGAGCTGCTGCGCAAGGCGAAGGTGATGATGATCGACGATGAGCCGATCACGATTGAGGTATTGCGCGAGTTCCTCGACGAGGCGGGATACGGCAACTTCATCGCCACCAGCAAACCTGAAGAAGCCATGCAGCTGATTGCGAGCGAACGGCCGGACCTGATCCTGCTCGACCTGATGATGCCTGTGGTGAGCGGGTTCGACATACTCGCAGCGTTGGCTGCCGACGAAGAGTATCGCCATATCCCGGTGATCGTACTGACCTCATCGACCGACTCCCAGACCAAGCTGCGCGCGCTGGAACTGGGCGCGACCGACTTTCTGGCCAAGCCGGTCGACTCAAGCGAGCTGGCGCTGCGGCTACGCAATACGCTTGCCGCAAAGGCGTACCAGGACCGGCTGACCTATTTCGATACCCTGACAGGATTGCCGAATCGCCAGAGGTTTCTCGATCATCTCGACTGGGCCCTGGGCCAGGCCCGGCGCTATGGACGGATCGGCGCCCTCCTGCATATCAATATCGATCGCTTCAAAAAGATCAACGAAGCCCTCGGTCCGGCAGTAGCCGATGCCTTTTTGCAAGCCATGAGCAAGAGGCTCGAGCAAAGCGTGCGGACGACCGATACGATTATGCGCTCTGGAGAAGAGGGCCTGCATCCGCTGTTGTCGCGCGTGGGCGGGGACGAGTTTGCGGTACTGCTGGCGGAGATGGATAAGGCGGAAGACGCGATACGCGTGGCCAACCGCCTGCTCGAAGTGGTGAAGATGCCGCTGCTGATCGACGGGCGCGACATTTTTACGACGTGCAGTATCGGCATTTCTGTATTTCCGGCGGATGGGATGGAACGCAACGTGTTGTTGCAAAACGCAGGCGTTGCAATGCATGTCGTCAAGCAGCAGGGCGGCGACGCGTATCGTTTTTATTCCAGCGACCTGAATGAACGCTCGCTGCAATACCTGGGGTTGCAGTCGGACCTGCATAAAGCCATCGAGCGTAACGAATTGCAGCTTTACTATCAGCCGAAGATAGATACGCATAGCAGGAAGGTGGTGGGGGCCGAGGTATTGTTACGCTGGCCCCATCCCGGGCGCGGCATGGTCCCGCCGGATGAATTCATTCCGCTCGCCGAGGAAACCGGACTGATCGTGCCGCTCGGCGAGTGGGTGCTCGCCGAAGCGTGCCGTAACGTCGACGCCTGGCAGAGGCAAGGCCTCGCGGTGCCAAGGGTGTCGGTGAATGTCTCCGGGCGGCAGTTCAGCACGCCGGGTTTTCATCAGACTGTCCACGATATCATCGGGCGCTCCGGTGTCGATCCCCAGTGCTTTACGATCGAAGTCACCGAAAGCATGTTGATGGAAAACGTCGACGCGAATATCGCGCTGTTCAAGCAGCTCAAGGCAATGGGCCTGCATTTGTCGATGGATGATTTCGGGACCGGGTATTCGTCGCTGAGTTATCTGCGCCGCTTCCCGCTTGATGAGCTGAAGATCGATCGTTCCTTCCTGGCGGAACTCGACCTTGCAAACGGCGAAGACAGCGGCAAGCTGATCGTCGCGATCATTGCCCTCGGCCATAGCCTCGGCCTGCGCATCGTCGCGGAAGGTGTCGAAACCGAGGCGCAGTACGAATTCCTGCGCAAATATGATTGTGACGAGTGCCAGGGCTATTTATTCGGCAGGCCCATACCCGGGGTGCAATTCGCCAACTTATTCCTCCGCGGTGCCTAACGGTACATCTCCGCCTGCTTGATCTTGGTCATACCTACTATTGGTTCATCGTTCAGAATAATCATTTCAGGGTGTCGGCTCGAACTTGCAAGGGCAGGCCATAACGCATCGGCAAGTTGTCATGCTCAGCCACACCGCTCCCGGCCCGCGCAACGCTTTACCCAAGCCGTCATCAAGCACGGAATAGCTGCTCTTTACTGACAGCCGATGCAGGACTGTGTCATGCGGACTTGCCGGGAAGAGCAAAAAGTCGTGACTCTCTTAACCGACTCTTAGAGGAATATGCATGAGCATGCCAACTTTCGGACAGCTGAGTTTCACTGCGACCGGACATCTTTTGATTGCCGAAACCGCTATTGAATTTCAACGGACTACCATTGCAATCAAGGCGGAAATTCCTAACGAGAACCATGCACTGCGATCTGCTCGTATCCTTTTGCTGGAGCAGGCGGCATTCGTCATCCGGCACGAACTCAATCAGGAACAGCTCCGGCAACAACCCGAGTTGCTTGCCGCGCCAGCGCACCGCCTGACCGCTTAAGCCGCACAACATATCGCCTGAACCTGGCGGGACGCGAGTCGCACCTGACGCAAGACGGCGGGCGGCCCGGTCCTGGTGTTTCCCTATCCTGACGGACCCCATGCGTTCCAAAACCAGTCAATCGCCTCCATCTTATCGTCCGGCTTCCATTGAAGAGTGGGCTAAGGCCGCCGCCAGGTCGGTCCCCGACACTGCATTGGACAGCTTATCGTGGCTCACCCCGGAAGGCATCGCGGTCAAGCCACTGTATACCGCCGGCGATATCAAGGAGTTGCCGTACACCGATACACTCCCGGGGTTTGAACCTTATTTGCGCGGACCCCAGGCCACCATGTACGCGGTGCGACCATGGACCATTCGCCAGTACGCCGGCTTTTCAACCGCCGAGGAATCCAACGCCTTCTATCGTAAAGCACTGGCGGCAGGCGCACAGGGTGTGTCGGTCGCGTTCGACCTTGCCACACACCGCGGGTACGACTCCGATCATCCGCGCGTCGTGGGCGACGTCGGCAAGGCCGGTGTCGCGATCGATTCGGTCGAAGACATGAAGATCCTGTTCGACGGCATCCAGCTGGACAAGGTCTCCGTCTCGATGACGATGAACGGTGCAGTGCTGCCGGTGCTGGCCGCGTATGTGGTCGCAGCAGAGGAGCAAGGCGCATCGCAGGACCAGCTGTCAGGCACCATTCAGAATGACATCCTGAAAGAGTTCATGGTGCGCAACACCTATATCTATCCCCCCGAGCCGTCGATGCGGATCATTGCCGACATTATCGGCTACACCGCGCACCACATGCCGAAGTTCAATTCGGTGTCAGTGTCGGGTTATCACATGCAGGAGGCCGGCGCCAACCAGGCGCTGGAACTGGCGTTCACGTTGGCCGACGGGAAGGAATACGTGAAAACGGCGCTCGCCAGCGGCCTGGATGTGGATCAGTTCGCCGGCCGCCTGAGTTTTTTCTTCGCCGTCGGCATGAACTTTTACCTGGAAGTGGCCAAGTTGCGCGCGGCCCGCCTGTTATGGTGGCGCATCATGAAGGAGTTCAATCCAAAGAACCCGAAGTCGATGATGCTGCGCACCCATTGCCAGACCTCCGGCTGGTCGTTGACCGAGCAAGACCCGTACAACAATATAGTGCGCACCACCGTCGAAGCGATGGCTGCGGTCTTCGGGGGCACCCAGTCGCTGCATACCAATTCGTTTGATGAAGCGATCGCGCTGCCGACCGATTTCTCGTCGCGCATTGCGCGCAACACGCAGCTCATCCTCCAGGAGGAAACCCATATCACCAGCGTGATCGACCCGTGGGCCGGTTCCTACATGATGGAAAAAATAACGCAGGAGATGGCTGACCGGGCGTGGGAGTTGATCGATGAAGTGGAGCAGATGGGCGGCATGACCAAAGCGGTTGCATCCGGCTGGGCCAAGCTGCAAATCGAAGCGTCCGCTGCCGGGAAACAGGCGCGCATCGATGCCGGCCGCGACGTGATCGTGGGCGTCAACAAATACAAGCTCGCAAAAGAAGAGGCGGTCGAGATTCGCGATATCGACAATGCCGCCGTGCGTGAATCGCAGGTCCGGCGCCTGCAAGCGACCAGGGCGATGCGCAATGGCGCGGCCGTGGCGGAAGCGTTGCACGCGTTGGCAATAGCGGCGCGTAGCGGGCAAGGCAACCTGCTGGCGCTGTCGATTCATGCGATGCGGGCGCGCGCGACTGTTGGCGAGGTATCGGAAGTGTTGGAAGGGGAATTCGGCCGCCACCGTGCCACTGTCCAGAGCGTATCGGGGATCTACGGCGCGCAGTTTGACAAGGATGATGGCTGGAATGCGATGAAGAAAGACATCGACGCGTTCGCTGCGATGGAGGGCCGGCGCCCGCGCATCATGATCGCCAAGCTGGGCCAGGACGGCCACGACCGTGGCGCAAAAGTGGTGGCGACGGCGTTTGCCGACCTGGGTTTCGACGTCGACATCGGTCCGCTGTTCCAGACCCCGGAAGAAGCGGCGCGCCAGGCCATCGAGAACGATGTGCATGCACTCGGTATTTCCACGCTGGCCGCCGGACACAAGACGCTCGTGCCGGCGATCGTGCAAGCGCTCAAGGATCAGGGGGCCGCGGAAATCGTGGTGTTCGTCGGCGGCGTCATTCCGGCGCAGGATTACGACTTCCTGTATCGGGCCGGCGTGCAAGGGATCTATGGTCCGGGCACGCCGATTCCGCAATGCGCCGGCGATGTGCTTGCAAAGATCGGCGCATCGTTACGTCGCTGACCACTATGCCTGGAACCTCCTTGCCGTCGGATGACGATGCGGCGTTGGTCGCTGGCGTGCGCGCGCAACGAATCCGGGCATTGGCAAAAGCCATCACGCTGATCGAATCCAGCCGTGCCGATCATCGGGCACGAGCGCAGCAGATCGTCAGTACGTTGTTGTCTGAAACCGGCCGTTGCATAAGGGTCGGCGTCTCCGGTGCACCCGGCGTGGGCAAGTCGACATTTATTGAAGCACTCGGGCTGCATATGATCGAAAAAGGCCACCGTGTGGCAGTGCTGGCAGTGGACCCGTCCAGTTCCGTCAACGGCGGGTCCATATTGGGGGACAAGACACGGATGGAACGGCTGTCGGTAAACCCCGCTGCCTATATCCGTCCGTCCCCGGCGAGCGGTTCGCTGGGCGGCGTCGCGGCCCATACGCGGGAAGCAATGCTGGTGTGCGAAGCGGCCGGATTCGACGTGATCATCGTCGAAACGGTAGGCGTAGGGCAGAGCGAGACAGCGGTGGCGGCAATGGCGGATACGTTCGTGCTGCTGCAGCAAGCGCATGGCGGCGATGACTTGCAGGCGATCAAGAAAGGGATTGTCGAGATGGCCGACGTGATTGTGTACAACAAGGCGGACCTGGATCCGATCGCTACCCAATTGGCTATGAGCCAGATGCGAAATGCATTGACTCTATTGCGAGGTTTGTCATCTAACTGGAGAGCCCCGGTGCTCGCGATCAGTGCGGTGAGCGGCGAGGGCATCGAAGCTTTCTGGAACACCATTCTGCGCCACCGCAAGACGCTCTGTGCCAGCGGGCAGCTATCGGAGAAACGCCGCAAGCAGGCGTTGGATTGGATGTGGAGATTGATTGAAACGGGCCTGCAGGAGCGCTTTCACAGCCATAGCGCAGTGCAAGTCGCATTGCCTCTGCAGATCGCGGCGGTGGCCGCCGGTGATGTGACACCGACCGCTGCCGCGGCATTCCTGCTGGATAAACTTTAAGGGACCGCTCACGGCCCTGAATAACCAACATCTCACTCAACATGCAAGGGACCATCTTGGAACAAAAAAACTACAGTCGGGCGGCGCTTCCTCAACGGCTCGCGGCCCTGTTCAACGGCGACGCCTGGCAATATCTCGCTACCAATTCCGATCTTCGCGTTGCGGAGGGGCATATCGGGAGCCGCAAGGTGCTGGCCGTTGCGACCGAACCGGCTGCTGCGCTGGGCACCTTCGGTATCGGCGAATGTGTTGATTTCAGGTGGGCCGTCAGGCGTGCGCGTGCGACCGGTATTCCGATGC